>JAYUXQ010000378.1:0-4844 GCA_043752905.1 Nannocystis sp.
CTCGCGGACCGTCGCCGTCCGTGGGTGACGACCTTCTTCGATTACTATGGGCTCCCGACCGGAGCGCGGCTCGGCTGGGACTTCGTGCCGACGGCAAAGACGCGGGGTGGCGTCACGGAGATCGAGGATCGCCTGCGCGAAGGGGTCCGCCAGGCGACTCCGCAGTTGGCCGGGCGATTCATCCCGTATGTCCAGCTCCATGAGCTCGAGGCGCTGTACTTCGCGGAGCCGGCGACGCTGTCGACGGTGCTCGAATCGCCGCAGTCGGCCGAGACGTTCGCGGCGGTGGTCGCAAAGGCCGGTGGGTGCGAGCAGATCAACGATTCGCCGATCACCGCTCCGTCGAAGCGCTTGCAGGCGATATGTCCAGGCTACGTCAAGGGGAGGAGCTCCGCAGCGCATGCGCCGCGTCTCGGGGCGCAGCTCTCGGTGGCGACAGTACGAGGGCTTTGCCCGCGCTTCCATGCGTGGCTGGAGTTGATCGAGGGGCTCGGCCGCCTGGCGGCGTAATCACAGCTGTGTGCGCGCGAGCAGCAGGGCGGCGATGCGGGACTCGAGGGTCTCGCGGCCCGGGCCGGCGCCGACGCTCTCGAAGTTGTGGCGGGCGATGTCGGCGGACAGCTCGGGGTCGGACTGGATCGCGGTCGTGGCCATCGCGCGGTACTCGGGGCCGAGGCGGGCCATCTCGTCGAGGAAGCGGGCGTTGGCGGCGACCTGGGCCTGGCGGCGGACCTGGTCGAGCAGGTCGGCGCGGATGCACTGGATCACCGGATCGGGGGTCCGGCGGATCCGCGGGACCAGGCCGTCGGGGGTCGGAGGCCGCCGGGGATCCGGGCCGCGCAGGCCGGGGTGGAAGCCGACCATGTAGAAGCGCAGCTGCGGGCGCAGGGCCTCGTAGGTGTCCCGGACGGCGCGCACGAAGTCCTCGAACGGGTCGACGGCGTGCCAGGGGTGGTCGGTCGCGCGCGGGAGCACGAAGGTCAGCAGGACGACCTCGACGTCGGGCTCGGCCTGCCCGAGCGCGACGAGCCTGTGCGCGACGGCAAGGGGTTCGCTCTCGCCGGGCTCGGCGTAGAAGAGGGGCCGCGCGAGCCGACCCTGCTCGCGGCAGCGGCGGGCGAAGGGGCACAGGCTCAGCGCCTCGACGACCTCGAGCAGGTAGCGATCGTGGAGGGCCTGGATGGCCTCCGCGGGCGGATCGCGGCGCTGGGCAGACATGCGGGGCGCAGTGTACATTAGGCGGCGATGCGCGGACAAAGGGTGCTGATGTTGTGCGTGGGCCTGTCGGGCTGCGCGCACCACGTGGTGCACGTCGAGACCGACCCTGGCGCCGCGAAGGTGACGCTCAACGGCAACGCGGCCCGCGGTGACCGGTGGTCGGTGCCCCGCGAGTCCGGGGCGGAGATCGTCGCGACCTGGCCGGATGGTCGGCGGCTGGCGACCGCCGTGGTGGTCGACCGGGACATGCGCGTGGTGGTGCGTCGCGACGGCGACCCTTCGCAGGTGGTCGGGGCGCGCACGATGATGGCCGCGCCGACGGCGACGCCCGGGCCAGTGACACCCGAGAAGGCGACGCCGTCACCCGAGGAGGCGGACCCGATGACGCGGGCCAAGGTGCTGGCCGGGGCCGGTCAGAAGGCCTACGAGCTGACGGACTACGAGGAGGCGATCACCCGCTTCAAGCAGGCCTATGAGTTGATCCGCGGCAGCAAGGATCCCCGGGCCCCGGAGATCCTCGGCAACATCCTCTATAACCTCGCGGTGGTGTACGAGCGCAGCCACGAGGTCACGCCGGAGGTCGAGCGGCTCCGGCGTGCCCGCGTCATGTACCGGCAATTCGACGAGCAGATGGCCTCGCTGGTCAAGGGCCGCGGAGCACGCCGACGTCCTGAGCCGCATCCGTGCGCTCGACACCCGGATCGGCGACAAGTAAGGACGGACGTGATCGTCGCGGAGTTCCCTCGCTTCTTCCCTCGCTTCTTCCCTCGCGGCGAAAACAGCCGTAATGTGGTCGCTCGCGTGCGCAGGACCTGTTCGATTGTTCAGCGCGTGGCGGCCGAGGAACGCTGATGTTCAAGAACCATCCCAAGGGTCTGCCTGTCCTGTTCTTCACCGAGATGTGGGAGCGCTTCGGCTTCTACCTGATGCTCGGCATCTTCACGCTCTACATGAAGGCGGGCGCGAACGGTGCGCAGCCGGCGAAGAGCGGGCTCGACCTGGACCCTGGCACGGCCTCGGACATCTACGGCACGTACATCGCGCTGGTGTACTTGACGCCCTTCGTGGGCGGCCTGCTGGCGGACCGGGTCCTCGGCTATCGCCGGTCGATCATCATCGGTGGCGTGCTGATGGGGCTCGGCTACTGCGGGCTGGCGATCCCCGGCTACGGGGTGCACTTCTTCCTGTCGCTGCTGTTGATCATCATCGGCAACGGCTTCTTCAAGCCGAACATCTCGACGCTGGTCGGCAACCTGTACAACGACGAGCGTTACAAGGCCAACAAGGACTCGGGCTTCAACATCTTTTACATGGGCATCAACATCGGTGCCCTGGCCTGCAACTTCGTGGCGGCGTACCTGCGGATCAACTACGGCTGGGGCTACGCGTTCCTGGCCGCGGGCATCGGCATGTTCATCGGCGTCGCGTGGTTCCTGGCCGGCCAGAAGCACACGGCCCACGCGGACATCTTGAAGCCGACGATGCCGGAGGACCAGCCGGTCGGATCGATCCTCGCGCAGGTGTTCGTGCCGGCGTTCGCGTTCGCGGCGATCGGGTGGTTCGTGCCGAATTTGCTGCTCGGCTCCGGGGTCGCGGGCGCCGAGCCGTACACGTTCCTCGGCAAGCAGTCGAACGACGCGTTCCTGTTCGCGTGCATCCCGGTGGCGTGGTTCTATACGTCGCTGTGGCGGCGGGCCGAGGGCGAGGACAAGGAGCGCCTGGGCGCCCTGTTGCCGCTGTGCGCGGCGGTCATCGCGTTTTGGGCGATCTTCCACCAAAACGGCGACGCGCTGACGACCTGGGCCGAGCGCCACACGGAGCGCGACATGCCGGTCGCGATGGCGAACGTGGCGAGTGAGGTCGGTCTGGCCCAGGAGGTCTACTCCGAGCACCGCGTGCCGGTCGAGGACGCGGCGGGCCAGCCGGTCCACGGACCCGACGGTGAGCCGCTGACGAAGCTCGAGCCCGAGCCTTACTTCTCCAACGCGCCGGCCTCCGAGGTGCCGGCGAAGGCGCCGGCGCAGTGTCACGACGCGGTCGAGGACACGCCGGCGGTGGCGCAGGAGTGCAGCAAATACAGCGTCAAGCTGATCTCGTCGGAGCTGTTCCAGTCGGTCAACGCGTTCTTCGTGGTCGCGCTGACGCCGGTGGTGGTGCTGGTGTTCGGCTGGCTGCGCCGCCGCAAGCGCGAGCCGTCGACGCCGGGCAAGATCGCGCTCGGCATGTTCATCACGGGGCTCTCGACCCTCGTGATGATCGGGGCGGCGGTCATGACCCACAACGGCGACGTCAAGGGCTCGGCGATGTGGCTGGTCGGCGCGTACTTCGTGGTGACGATCGGCGAGCTGTGCCTGAGCCCGATGGGCCTGTCGATGGTCTCGAAGCTCAGCCCGCCGCGCCTGACCGCGCTGATGATGGGCGCGTGGTTCCTGTCGACGTCGATCGGCAACAAGCTCGCGGGGATCTTGTCGGGGCTGTTCGACGCCTTCGAGGTCAAGGCATATGCCTTCGGCATCAACTTCCTGCTGGCGCTCGCGTCGTGCGGGCTCATCGTCGCCATGCTCCCGCGCCTCAAGCGGGTGATGGCCAAGTACCTCAGCTGATGCTCGACCCGGGCGAGCAGACGATCGCGCGCGCGCTGGCCGAGTTTCCGGCGCTGGTGCGGCCCACCGCGACGCCGCTCGCGGGCGGACTCATCCATCGCTCGTTCGCGGTGACGGCCGCGGACGGCGACTATGTACTGCAGCGCGTGCACCCGGTGTTCGCGCCGGAGGTGCACGAGAACATCGCCGCGGTGACGGAGCAGCTGCGGCGACGCGGCGAGCCGAGCCCGCGATTGCTGGTGGCGCGGGGCGGGCGGTGGTGGGCGGACCTCGGCGACGCGGGCATCTGGCGGGTGATGACCCGCGTGCCAGGCGTCAGCTTCGACACGATCCAGAGCGCGCAGCAGGCCCGCGCGGCGGCGGCGAGGGTCGGGACGTTTCACGCGGCGCTCGGGGACCTGGGGCACACGTTCAAGGCGGTGCGGACGGGGGTGCACGACACCTCGGCGCACATGCACACGCTGGCCCGGGCGCTGTCGGATCACCGGGAGCATCGCCTGCAGCCCGAGGTGGCCGAGCTGGCGGCGCACATCCTCGCCGGTTATGCCGGGCTGCCGCCGCCGGCCGACGTGCCCTTACGCGTGTGTCATGGCGACCTGAAGTTCAATAACCTCCTGTTCCGCGGGACAGGTCCCGAAGACCAGGTGGTGTCGACGGGGATCATCGACCTCGACACGGTCGGCCGCATGCCGCTACACCACGAGCTCGGCGACGCGTGGCGCTCGTGGTGTAACCGCGGCGGAGAAGATCAGACCTCGGCGAGCTTCGACCTCGAGATCTTCGCGGCCTCGCTCGAGGGCTGGCTCGGCGCGCTGTTCGAGCCGCCGACGCTGGCCGAGCGCCATGCGCTGGTCCACGGCGTCGAGTGGATCTCGCTCGAGCTGTCGGCGCGCTTCGCTGCCGACGCGCTCAACGAGCGTTACTTCGGGTGGGACCGCGGCCGCTTCCCGGCGGCCGGCGAACACAACCTGCTGCGCGCACGCGGGCAGTGGGCCCTGCACCTCGCGGCCGTCGATACCCGAG
>JAYUXQ010000379.1:0-11762 GCA_043752905.1 Nannocystis sp.
CTGGTGATCGCCAACCCCCCGCGCGAGGGCCTGGGCCCGCAGGTCTGCGCCGAGCTGCTACGCCTCGCCCCGCAGCGCCTCCACATCATGAGCTGCGGCCCCGCAGGCCTCGCCCGCGACCTCGCCGCCCTCGCCGCCCGATTTCGCCTCGTGGCTCTGCGCGCCTACGACACCCTCCCGCACACCCCCCACGTCGAGCTCGTCGCCTGGCTCGAATCCACCTGACCTTCAAGCCAGCTCCCTGCTCTCTTCGCTCTCTTCGCTCTCTTCATCGATGCGCTCGAGCAGCGCCGGCAGCCCCCGGAGATCGTCGCAGATCCACCGCGCCCCGGCCTCCTCGAGCTCCTGGCGCGAGCCCATCCCGTGCAGCACCCCGATCGTCGGGATGCCATGCGCCGCCGCGCCGATCACATCGTGCTTGCGGTCGCCGATCATCACCAGCCCATCCGCACCACCGAGCATCACCAGCGCCCGCGCGATGACTGCCGCCTTGTCCTCGTTATCCAGCACCATCGAGCGCCCGTAGATCCCGCCGCGCTGAAAGCACGCTCCAACCTCGAACGCGTCGAGCAACAGCCGCGCGAACACCTCCGGCTTGCTGGTCGCCAGCGCCAGCGGCCAGCGCTGCGACAATTCCTTCAACACCTCGCGCAGCCCATCCGCCGGCAGCGTCTCCGCCACGCAGGTGGCCGCGTAGCGCTCGCGATACACCACCACGAACGCGGCCACCTGTGCCGGCTCCGACGTCCCCAGCAACAGCGCAGCGCTGTCCTCGAGCGGCGGCCCTATCAACGGCCGGACCAACACCGGGTCGAGGGGAGGCCGGCCCAGCTGCGCGAGCGCGTGGTTCATGCACGCCGCGATCGACGGCAGCGAATCGATCAGCACGCCGTCGAGATCGAAGAGGACGCCGCGCAGACGAGACATGCGTCGCGGTCTAACACGCGACGGCGCGTCCCCGCCCGCAACGCGCCTGTCCGAAGGCACAGGCGAGGCTCCACGTACTTGTCACAATCGCGTGCGGATGCACACGATTCATCGCGCCCGGCACGACCGGCATATCTTCGCACCTGCGACCCTCATGCAGCGATCGCGGCGTCGTTTGTGCGTCGACGTGACCTCCACTTCGCAGCACCGACCACGAAGTCGCGGCGCGTTCGTCGTGCCCGTGACCCCCGCAGCCACGCGTGCGTGTAGGTCACGCGAAGCTGCTGCGATCGATCGAGATATCACCGTGTAGAACGTCGTTTGCCGGCGCTTAGCCCGAACTACGTCAGCTCACGTCTCGTGTGCGCCCGCACGGTTCACCCACCACCTCGCGCCTCTGCTTTGTCATCTTCTCCATCGTGGTCTTGCGACCGCGTGAGCCTGCCGTACTTCGCATTCTCTCGCGAGGCCAGCGTGTGCGGAGAATTCCGTGTGGAGCCACACAGCTTCACCAGAGCCCGCCCGGATCGGAATTCGGGGAGCGCTGCTACGTTTTCGTTTCAGATGGACAGTGCCCCGCAGACGCAGCAATCGCCTGTCGAGTTCGAGACAGACCCGACCGTGTACCGTCACTGGCAGGTCAGCTACGACGGCCCGATCGCGCGGGTACGCATGTGTGTCGATGCTGCCGGCGGACTGCGGCCCGGATACGAGCTCAAGCTCAACAGCTACGACCTCGGCGTCGACATCGAGCTGGCCGACGTCGTCCGTCGCCTGCGCTTCGAGCACCCGGAGGTCCGCGTCGCGCTGCTCTCCTCGGGCACCGACAACGTGTTCTGCGCCGGCGCCAACATCCACATGCTCGGCATGTCGACGCACGCGTGGAAGGTCAACTTTTGCAAGTTCACCAACGAGACCCGCTGCGAATTCGAGGACGCCACGGCGTTTAGCAGCCAGATCTGGATCTGCGCCGCGAACGGCACCTGCGCCGGTGGTGGCTACGAGCTCGCCCTCGCCTGCAAGGAGATCTATCTCCAGGACGACGGCAACTCGGCCGTCAGTCTCCCCGAGGTCCCGCTGCTCGGCGTCCTCCCCGGCACCGGCGGCCTCACCCGCCTCGTCGACAAGCGCAAGGTCCGACGCGACCGCGCCGACGTGTTCTCCACCACCGCCGAGGGCATCCGCGGCAAGCGAGCCAAGGACTGGGGCCTCGTCGACGGCGTGTTCGCCCGCAGCAAGTTCGACGCCGAGGTCATGAAGCGGGCCCAGACCGTCGCCACCCAGAAGGTCGAGCTGCTGGCCGGTGAGCGCCGCGGCATCGAGCTCGGACCCCTTCGCCCGGAGCTGTCCCCCACTGGCCGCCGCTACCGTCACGTCGACCTGACCTGGGACACCGCCACCCGCACCGCGCAGATCGTCATGCGAGGTCCGAGCGCCGCCGATGTCGCGATCGTCGAGGCCGGCGCCGACGCGATCCACCGCGCGGGCGATCAGCTGTGGGCCCTGCGAGCCTTTCGCGAGCTCGACGACGCCCTGCTGCAGGTCCGCTTCAACCACCTCGACATCGGCCTCGTGCTCCTGCGCACCGCCGGTGACCCCGCCCACGTGCTCGCCCACGACGCCGCGCTGTGGGCCACCCGCGAGCACTGGTTCACCAACGAGGTCCTGCGTCACATGGCCAGGACCCTGCGTCGCCTCGACCTCACCAGCCGCTCGTTCTACGCCCTCGGAGACAAGTCTTCCCGGCCCTTCGGGCCTGACAAGCACAACGGCAAGCCCGCCTTCGCCGGCTGCCTGCTCGAGCTGGCCCTCGCGGCCGACCGCTTCTATCTCCTCGACGACCCCGACGTGCAGGTCGGCACCAGCGTGCTCAACGAGGGCGTGCTGCCAATGAGCCACGGCCTCCCGCGCCTCGCGGCTCGCCTCCATGGCGAGCCCGACAAGCTCGCGGCGCTGGTCGGCAAGCACGCGTTGATGAGCGCCGAGGACGCCGATGAAGCCGGCCTCGTGACCGTGCGTCTCGACGACATCGACTGGGACGACGACACTCGCGTGGCGATCGAGGAGCGCTCGAGCATGTCTCCGGACGCGCTGACCGGCATGGAGGCCAACCTGCGCTTCCCCGGCGCCGAGAACGAGACCAGCAAGATCTTCGCCCGACTCACCGCGTGGCAAAACTGGATCTTCATCCGTCCCAACGCCACCGGACCCGAGGGCGCGCTCAGCCTCTACGGCAAGCCCCAGCGCCCGCACTTCGATTGGAACCGCGTCTAGTTCGATCTGTCTTTTGGCCACTGGCCCGATTCGTCCCGACAGGAGCACTCGCAACTCATGGTCAGCACCACCGTCGACCTCAACTCCAAGATCCCCAACAACGTCGGACTGTCGGACGACGTCAAGCTCCAGCGCGCCCTCGAGAAATGGCTGCCCAGCTACCTCGAGTGGTGGAACGACATGGGCCCCTCCGACTTCGCCGACAAGCCGATCTTCCTGCGCACGGCGGTGTCCGTCGACAGCGACGGCTGGGCTCACTACGATCACGTCAAGATGCCCGACTACCGCTGGGGCATCTTCCTCAACCCGCGCGCACCCGAGACCTCGCTGGTCCGCTGCGGCGACGACGTCGGCAAGCCCGCGTGGCAAGAGGTCCCTGGTGAGCACCGCAACGCCCTGCGTCGCATCATCGTCACCCAGGCCGACACCGAGCCGGCCAGCGTCGAACAACAGCGCCTGCTCGGCCACTGCGCGCCGAGCCTCTACGACATGCGCAACCTGTTCCAGGTCAACGTCGAGGAGGGCCGGCACCTGTGGGCGATGGTCTACCTGCTGCACAAGTATTTCGGTCGTGACGGCCGCGACGAGGCCGACGAGCTGCTCCAGCGCCGCAGCGGCGACCCCGACAAGCCGCGGATCCTCGGCGCGTTCAACCAGCCCTGCGACCACTGGCTGAGCTTCTTCGCGTTCACCATGTTTACCGACCGCGACGGCAAGTATCAGCTCGCCGCGCTGTCGCACAGCGGCTTCGACCCGCTGTCGCGCACCACCGAGTTCATGCTCACCGAGGAGGCCCACCACCTCTTCGTCGGCGAGACCGGCATGGACCGCATCATCAAGCGCTCGGCCGAGTTACAGAAGCAGGACCCCGACGGCGACATCCGTCGCGCCGGTGGCATCGACTTCGACCTCATCCAGCGCACGATCAACTACTGGTTCACCTACAGCCTCGACCTGTTCGGCGGCGAGATCTCGAGCAACGCCGCCGACTTCTTCGCCACCGGCCTCAAGGGCCGCTACCGCGAGGACCGCTACGACGAGCACAAGGCGCTCGGCGGCACCTACCGCCTCCCCGTCGTCGAGGACGGCCGCCTTACCGAGCGCGACGTCCCGCTGCGCAACGCCATGAACGAGGTCCTGCGCGACAGCTACGTGCTGGACTGCGAGCGTGCGCTGCGCAAGTGGAACCGCACCCTCGAGGAGGCCGGCTCGCCCACGCGGCTCACGCTGCCGAGCCGCCGCTTCCATCGCCACCAGGGCATCTACGCCGACCACCGCTTCGACCCGACGGGCAACCTCATCGACGCCAACCGCTTCGAGGCCAACCAAAAGAACTGGCTGCTGACCAGCGCCGACAACGATTACTTGCTGTCGATCATGAAGCCGGTCTACGAGCCAGGGAAGTTCGCCAACTGGATCGCCCCGCCCAACAAGGGCATCGAGGGCCGCCCGATCGACTTCGAGTACGTGCGCCTCAACGACTGACGCGCCGACCGCGAGACCCCGCCCCGCCCGCATTCCAGTGGAATGCGGGCGCTGCTCGTCCCGCGATGCGAGCCATCCCTCGCGGTCATCGCCTCACGACCACCCGGCGCTCACCTGTCGCCCGTGCAGACAAGAGCAGGCGAGGGCGCGTTCGCCCTTGACCGCGCGGATCCGCTGTGGCACCTACACTGAACACCTGACCATGCCGACGTCAAACGCCGATTCCAGCAGTGAAGCCCTGTCCCCGGCGATCCGCGAGCTGCTCTCCGTCTTCGAGGGTGAGCTCTCCGGGGTCTCCTTTCCAGGCGTCGACCGCAAGACCCTCTCCGACCTGGCCGCCCAGGTCGCGGGCGAGAGCCAGCGCGTCGAGGAGCTCCGCCAGCAGATCGAGGAGGCCCAGGCCATCCTCACCGAGGCCCAGCAAAAGCTCGTCCGCGCCGCCGAGCTCGGCCTCGCCTACGCCCGCGTCTACGCGGCCGAGGACGCCGCCCTCCTGTCGCGCCTGTCCGAGCTCCAGGTCGGCCCGAACGAGGCCCCGCGCCGCCGCAAGCTCGAGGTCGCCGCCCCGGCCGAGGGCGCAGTCCGCCTGCCCGCCAAGCGCGGCCGCAAGCCCAAGCAGCGCCCGGCCGACGACGACGCCGACGCAACAGGCACCTGAGGAATGCGCTAGGAAGGGCGCGTGCAGGCCCCGACCTAGACCGACTACCGAGAGCGCCTGCGCGGCGAGCACTTGCCGCTCGCCCACGTCGACCTCGCCCTATTGATGGCGAACGCCGACGGCCTCGTCGTGCGCTCCGGCGGCAAGCCCATCCGCCTCGCCTCGAAGTCGATCCGCTGCCGCGAGGTCCTGCGCCGCGTGCTCGACCGCAGCCCGGTGTTCCAGGGCGTGCTGTGCTTTGGCGCCGGTGAGGCCGCCCACCTCGCCGCGCACGACTTCGACGACCTCGTCGTCGCCTACCCCACGGTCGACGCCCACGACATCGCCGCGGTCTGCCAGCAGGTCGCCCGCTTCGTCAACGGCGGCAACACCGGCAGCCTCGAGTCGACCCGCGACGACGAGGTCGTCACCGAGCTGGCCGCCGGCTCGGGTCTCTACGGCCCGGTCCTCTTCGATGGTTACCAGCGCTTCAAGCTCCGTCCGGCGGCCGGCTTCGCCTTGCCTGTGGTACGCCGGCCGGTCCCTGGGATCTACACCTGCTTCGGCGGCGGCTGGATCGCCTGCCCCGGCCATACCTGCCGGCGAGCGCCCGCCTGCTGGCCACCGAGGGCGCAGGTGAGGTCCAGACGCCGATCGCCCTGCCGGGCCCCGAGACCCTCGAGCTCGGAGATCCCGTCCTGTTTCGCCACGCCAAGGCCGGCGAGCTGTGTGAGCACGTCCACGAGCTGCTGCTGCTCGGCCCGGACGGCGGCCGCGAGCGCGTGCCCACCTATCGCGGCGACGGCTTCGCCTTCGTCTGAGTCGCCTGCTACCATCTTGCGCCGTGTTCGGACGCAAGACCACATGGACCAACTGGTCCGGCGCCGTGCGCTGCACGCCGCAGCAGATCGTTCGTCCCGGCAGCATCGATGCATTGATCGGCATCGTCCGCGAGACCGCCGCGCGCGAGGGTCGCCTGCGCGTCGTCGGCAGCGGCCACTCGTTCTCGCCGGTCGCCGCGACCGACGGCACTGACGGGATCATGGTCTCGCTGCAGCACCTGCGCGGCCTCTCGGAGCTCGACCGCGAGGGCCGCAGCGCGACTGTCCTCGCCGGCACACCGATCAACGTCCTCGGAGACATGCTCGCCGAGCACGGCCTCGCCCTCACCAACCAGGGTGGCATCGACGCCCAGGCGATCGCCGGCGCCGTCTCCACCGGCACGCACGGGACCGGCGCCGCGTTCGGCTGCCTGTCGACGCAGGTCTCCGGGCTCACCCTCGTGACCGCCGGCGGCGAGCTCCTGCACTGCTCGCCCACCTGCGAGCCGGAGATCTTCAAGGCCGCCCAGGTCTCGCTCGGCAGCCTCGGCGCGCTCGCCCGCGTTCGCCTACAACTCGAACCCGCCTACGTCCTCCGAGATGTCCGCAAGAACATGCCCCTCGAGACATGTCTCGCCGAGTTCGAGGACAGCTGCCGGCGCCACCGCCACTACGAGTTCTGGTGGTTCCCATACAGCGACACCGCGGCGACCAAGGCCCTCGATGTCGTCCCCCACGCCCGTCCGCGCTCGCTACTCAAGCGCGTGCTCGTCGACAAGGTCCTGGAGACCGGCATCTTCTGGGCGATCTCCGAGACCGTGCGACGCGTGCCGTCCTCGGCGCGCCCGGTGTCACGCTTCTCTGCGAAGTTCATGTCCGAGGGCGAGTACGCGGACGCCAGCCACCGCGTGTTCCCGAGCCCCCGCGACGTCCGCTTCAACGAGATGGAGTACGCGGTGCCCGTCGAGCGCGGCGTCGACTGCCTGCGCGAGATCCGTGCCTTTATTGAAGGCCAGAACATCCGCGTCCACTTCCCCATCGAGTACCGCGTCGTCGCCGGCGACGACATCTGGCTCAGCCCGTTCTACCAGCGCGACTCCGCCGTCATCTCCGTGTACATGTACGCAGGCATGCCCTTCGACGCCTACTTCGCCGGCTGCGAGGCCATCTTCCGCAACCACCGCGGCCGGCCGCACTGGGGAAAGATGCACACCCTCACCGCCCGCGAGTTGCAGGACATGTACCCGCAATGGTCGCGCTTCCACGCCGTCCGCCAGCAGCTCGACCCGCGCGGCCTGTTCATGAACGACCACCTGACCCGCATCTTCGGCGCCTGAGCCCCTGCGACGCGTTGTCCCGCGTCTGTCGGCCCCCGCGCCGAAACCGCCACCGCTGTGGCACGCTGCGGTCCATGCCGATCAAGCTCCCGCCGGGCCCTCGCTTCAGTCTGTTACAGACCGCCCTCTACGCACGCGACTCGTACGGTTACCTCGCCGACATGCAGCGCAAGTACGGCGACCCCTTCACGATCCCGGCGCTCAACGGCACGCTCGTCATCACTGGCACGCCCGCATACATTCAGCAGATCTTCTCCGCCGACCCCGACACTTTTTTGTCGTTCGGGGCCACGGCGATCGAGCCAGTCGTCGGCCCGAACTCTTTATTACTGCTCACCGGCGCCCGGCATCGGCGCGACCGCAAGCTGCTGACCCCACCGCTGCACGGCGCCCGCATGCGCGCCTACGGCGAGATGATCCGCCAGGCCGCCCTCGCCGCGATGGCGGCCTGGCGCGAGGGCCAGCCCTTCGTGATGCAGACCTCGACCCAGTGGATCTCTCTGGAAGTCATCCTGCGCGCCGTGTTCGGCGTCCAGGGCGACGCGCGCATCGAGGCCTTCCGCGCCGCGATCATCGAGCTGGTGGCCGCCGCCGTACCGAGCCTGCTGTTCTTCACCTGGCTGCGCCGGCCGTGGGGCGGCCTCAGCCCCTACAACCGCTATGTCAAGGCGCACACCGTCATCGACGGCCTCCTGCGCGGCGAGATCGCAGCCCGGCGCGCCAGGCCCGACGAGCCGCGCGACGACATCATGTCGATGCTGATCTCGGCCCGCGACGAGGCCGGCGAGGGCATGCATGACGATGAGCTGCGTGACGAGCTGATGACCCTCCTGTTCGCCGGCCACGAGACCACCGGCATCGCCCTCGCGTGGGCCTGTTACTGGCTGCATCGCGACCCCGCGGTGCTCGACCGCCTGCGCGCCGACATCGACGCTCTCGGCGACGACCCCGAGCCCGACGCGATCGCCAGACTCCCCTACCTCGACGCCGTCTGCAACGAGACCCTGCGCCTGCACCCGATCGCGCCCGATGTCCCGCGCATGCTCGGTCGCCCCTTCGAGCTCGCCGGCTACACCCTCGGTCCGCCCTACGGCGTCGACGCGGCCACCACCCTCGTGCATCGCCGCGAGGAGCTGTACCCGGAGCCCGAGGTGTTCCGCCCCGAGCGCTTCCTCGAGCGTCGCTTCAGTCCCTTCGAGTTCATCCCCTTCGGCGGCGGTCACCGTCGCTGCATCGGCGCCGCCTTCGCAACCTACGAGCTAAAGATCGTGCTCGCGACTTTCTTGCGCCACGCCCACCTCGAGCTCACCGAGCCCGGAGAGGTCCTGCCCGCCCGTCGCAACGTCGTGATCGGCCCGGCCACCGGCGTCCGCATGCGCCTGCGCGAGCGCAGGGTCCAGCGCTCTGCCACTTAGCCGCAGCTGGCCGCAGTTGGCCGCAGTTACCAGAAGCTGTCCCCGGGGACAGGTCACTACGCCGGCTCGTTGGGCGGCGCCGCGATCGTCGGCACCGCGGGTCCATCGGCGCGCGGCGGGATCACGTGCAGCTCGAGCGCCACCAGCCACACGCCCCGCGCGCTGCGTCGCCACACCCGCAAATATCCGCCCGACGCCACCGGCGCGCTCGGGCCCGCCCTGCGGCTCACCGCCCCGACCGTGTAGCCGAGGTCCCCGGCCGGCGCGACCCCGCCACCACCTGGCTCGAAGGACATCTCGTCTCGAAGCACGCGCAGGCCGGCCTGCACCGCCCCGCGGCCCTGCATCGGCAGCGCGTCGGCCGGCAAGTAGCGGACATCGTCGGTCGCGTACTCGAGCAGCGCCGCGCTCCCGCGCGTCTTCCAGGCCAGCAGCAGCACGCGCTCGGCGGCCTCCAGTCGCCGCAGCTCCGCGGCGGCCACGTCCCCCGCGCCTCGCTGGCGCTTCGGCGTCGGCGGGTACGTCAAGCGCTCGTCGACTTGCAGCGGCGGTGCGTGGCGCGTGACGCCCTCGACGACGACCTTCCACGCGCGGCCCTGCCGGTGCCACACCGACGCGTAGTGTCCGAAGTGCAGGCGGCCGTCGGGGTGCGTCAGCGTGTAGGGCCCGGTGGTGTAGCCGAAGTCGCCGCCGACGGAGATCTCGGCGTAGCTCGGCTTCCAGGCCAGCTTGCCGGCGACATCGGGGGCCGACTGATAGAACGCGCGACCCGGCCGCGGTCCCGGTGCGAACACCGTCGAGTCGGCGGCGAGGAACTCGAGGAACGCCGCCTTGGTCCCGCGTTCGACCGAGCGCTTGCTAAACGCTCGTTCGGCCGTGACGACCGGCATCACGTGATCACCGGGCGGCTGCGCGGCGCAGCCGAGGGCGAGGCTCGCCAGCAACACGATCCTGCGCCCACGCATGCCGGCGATATACCGCGAGCGCGGGGCGGCCCGCCAAAAAATCGCCGGGGGTGGCAGACCCGGCCCGCGGCCGCGACGTTGCAGCGAGCGTGACCCCGCCATGCCCTGTCATGGGGCCCGGAGAACGACCGTGCGCAGCATCCCCTGTGTCACCTGTCCGCCCTCCTCCTCGCGCCTGCCCTCGCTTCCGCGGGTCCGGCTCGCAGCTCCGACGACGACGCCGACTCGGCCGCCCGCCGCAGGCCAACGACGTCTGAGCCGCGCCGCTCAGTTCGCCTGTTTGGCGCGCGTACGGGCCTCGTTGGCCCGGGCTGCGATCACGTGGCGGTCGTCGGCCATCGGCGCGAGGCGGAGGTAGCGATTGAGGTCCTCGGCGGCCGCACGAAACGCCCGGCGTTGTAGCTGCAACAGGCCGCGGTCGCGGTGCTCCTCGGCGTGGGCCGGCGCGAGCAGCAGGATGCGGTCGCTGGCCGCGAGCGCCCGCTCGAGCTTGCCGCGGCGCGTGTGCGTGTGCTTGAGGTTCTGCAGCACGCGCAGCAAGATCTGCCGCGTCGAGATCGGGCGGAGCATCTCCTGGTCGAACTCGACGCCGCCGCCGGTCTTCTGGCGCAGCAGGTTCTTGCACTCGTGCTCGCTGAGCAGGCGCCCGCCGTGGAACATGTCGATGTACACGCCCGGCAGATCCGGCGCGAGCGCCAGGAAGTGCGCCGGCATCCCGACCCCGACCACCGGCAGGCCCGCGCGCTGGCCGACCTCCATCAGCAGGACAGTGAGCGTGATCGGTAGACCGACGCGTCGCTCGAGCACGGCGTGCAGGCAGCTGTTGCGCGGGTCGTCGTACTCGGTCTCGTCGCCGCGAAAGCCGAGCTCGCGCACCAGGTACGCGAGCAGCAGGTCGACCTTCTCGCGCGGCCGCGTCACCGCTCGCAGGCGCGGCGCGACCACCGACGCCAGCTCGTCGAGGCTCGTCATCACCGCCTCGACGTCGCCCGGCGGGTCCTCCTCCGCGCCGATGATCGCGGCCAGCTCGCCGAGGTCGAGGGCCCCGTCGGGCGCGGCGGCGAGCTCCGCGAAGCGGGTCCGCAGGTGCGTGGGGGCAGCGTCCATCCGCAAGGAACATAGCCCAGAAGCGGTGCAGCGGGGGTTTCCTGGCCGCGTGAGCATGCCCGCCGCGGCCCAGGGCCTGGCGCGGTGGTCGCCACGCGGCATTCACGGTACAGCAGGGCTGCGATGCGCTTCCACGAGACCCTGCACGGCGTCTACTTCGACGACCTCGACGCGTTTCACATCCTCCACAACGCGCGCTACCTCCTGCTCTTCGAGCACGCGATCGGCTCGTTCTGGCGCACCCTCGGGTGGGCTGGCGTCCTCGACTTCAACTCGCACCCGGACCAGTACCACCTCGTGCGCGCCAACCACCTCGAGTACAAGCGGCCCGTCATCGGCACCGGCCAGGTCCGCGTGCGCGTGTGGGTCGACCGCCTCGGCCGCAGCAGCCTGAGCTTCGGCTTGCGCGTCATGCCGCTCGACGAGGACGTCGACTTCGCCTCTGGCCAGCGCGTGGTCGTCCGCGTCGACCCCGAGACCAAGCGCCCGGTCCCGTGGACCACGAGCTTTCGTGAGCAGCTCGCGCCTTTTTGCCGCGAAGTGGTCGCCGAGTGACACCGGCTCGCATGTCCTTCGGGACATGTGAAAAAATATCGGCGAAGATCTTCGCGGACCCCGGCTTCGGAGCGCGCCCGGCCGGGGCGCAAGCCATCGCCGTCATTCGCCGTCCACGGCCCCTCGTGCGCCCTGCTGTCGATGCGAGCCTGACGACGCGCAGGATCCGCGACGAGCAATGATAGTTTGTATGTTGAGATATCTCGGGAATGGCGACACACCGGCGATCTCTCGGCCGT
>JAYUXQ010000380.1:0-4842 GCA_043752905.1 Nannocystis sp.
GGTCGAGAGCTTGATCCGCGTCGCGCGTGGGACGGTCTCCGGCCTGGCGGGCGCGGGCGGGACGGCCTCGGTCCCTGACGTGGTGGTCGGGGTGGTCGGGGTGGTCGTGGTGGTCGTGGTGGTCGTGGTGGTCGCGAGGACGGCGACTGTCGGCACCAGCGCGACGGCGAAGCTCGCGGTCGGCTCGGCGCCGAGAGTGACCTTTTCGGCGTAGCGCTGGTAGCCGGGCGCCTGCACGACGATCTCCCAGTCGCCGGGCTCGAGCTTGAGCGAACAGGCGCCGGCCGAGCTGAGCGGGCAGGGGACCGGCTGGGCGGCGGCGGTCATGCGTTGCAGCGTGACGGTGGCGCCGGCGCTGACGGCCTCGGGCGGCTCGATCTGAAAGCTCGCGTGGCGGAACATCGGGTCGGGCCCGAGCACGATCTCCTTGGGGAAGCCGGCCTGGCCGGGCTTGATCGTCAGCTCCTGGACCGCGGTCCGGTAGCCGCGCGCCTCGATCTGAAGCTGCCACTTGCCGGCGTCGACGTAGATCGTGCGACCGCCGGAGCTAAACTCCGGGGCGTAGGGCGCCAGGTCGATCACGATCGGCGGGCGGCTGTCCTTCGGGTCCGATGTCTGGCGGGTCAGCGTGTACGTGACGCCGACCTCGGACACGGCCGCGGGCGCGAGCTTGAGGCCGACCGCGACCGCGGCGGCCTGCGCCTTCTTGAGCCGCGACTGGGCCTGCTCGCGGCCGTCCGCCGGGACGCCGGGCTGCAGGAGATAGATCTCCCAGTCGTGGATCGCGTGGGCCCGGTGACCCAGCGCCAGGCGGGCCAGGGCCGCGTTGAACAGGTCGCGCGGCTCGTGGACGCTGGCCCACAACGCCTCGAGGATCACCGCCGCTTCGAGGTACTTGCGCTCGCTATAGAGCCGCGCGGCCTGCTCGGCCTGCGCCTCGGGATCCGCCGCAGCCGCAGGAGCAGCCGCGTCAGCCGAAGGAGCGGGTGCGGCCGGTGCAGCCGACGCACCAGGAGCCGCGGACCCTGGCCGTGTGGGAGCCATGGCCGCCATCGCCGGCGTGGCGTGGGTGGCGGTCAGCAGGGTGAGGGTGATCCACGAGAAGCATGGATGCATCGGATTCTCCGGGTGGGGGGTGGGCCGCCGGCGAATGCCCACGGCCGCGAGGGCGCGCGGATGATACGCCGGCCGCCCCCGCAGCGTCAGCATTTTGGCCAGGGCCGCCGGGATGGATGTGTCATCCTCGGGCGATGCGCGCGTACCTGTGGGTGCTTCCGGCCTGTCTGGTCCATCTGGCCACGGGAGGGCCCTGCGGGGCCGCTGCGGGGCCGGCCGGCGCCGGGGGCCCGTCCGGGATCTCCCACCCCGCAGGCGAGCCTGTGGGCATCTTCGGCGGTACGGAGGTCGAGCCGTGTGGCTGGCCGACCGTGGTCGGGGTCTCGGGCGGGGGCTTCGAGTGCACCGGCACGCTGGTCCACCCGCGGGTCGTGATGTTCGCGGCGCACTGCGGCGAGGGCACCAAGCAGATCCATTTCGGGGAAGATCTGGACGCGCCCGCGACGACCCTTCAGGCCGAGCTGTGCATGGTCAACCCGGACTACGGCGGGCCCCAGGACCAGGAGCACGACTGGGGCTTTTGTCGGCTCAAGTCGGCGATCACGGAGCTGCCGGTCACGCCGGTGGTGTTCGGCTGCGAGCAGGACCTCGTGGTGCCCAAGGACATGGCGACGATCGCCGGCTATGGCTACATCAGCGACGACAGCGACGCCGGCCGCAAGCACTGGGCGTCGACGCCGATCCGTCAGGTGTACTCGCAGACCGCCGACGTCGGCGGGCTCGGCGATCCGGGGGTGTGCCCGGGGGACTCCGGCGGCGCGGCGTTCGTGCGCTACGCGGACGGCAGCTGGCACACCTTCGGCATCGCCTCGACGGTCGGCGGATCGTGCGGCGGGGTCGGCACCTACGCGCTCGCCTGGAACGCGGTGCCGTTCATCGAGGAGAACTCGGGCATCGACATCACGCCGTGCCACGACCCCGACGGCACCTGGAACCCGAGCTTTCGCTGCGGAGACTTCTTCGCCGGCGAGCCGGGCGTCGGCGTCGGCGACTGGCCGGGGTGGTGCGCGGGCAGCCCGGCGAGCCCGTCGAGCACGACCTGCGGCGAGGCCTTCGACGCCGGCCCGGACGAGGACCCGCCGACCGTGGCGATCACGACGCCGACCACGGGCGAGCACCCGGACCAGAACAGCTTTAGCACCGCGATCGAGATCGCCGCCGACGACGGCGATGGTTGGGGCGTCGCCGCGGTGCGCATCAAGATCAACGGGATGGTGCAGCCGGTGGTCGACGACCAGGCGCCGTACAGCTTCACCAAGGTCGACTTTCCCAAGGGCACGTGGGAGCTGATCGCCGTCGCCGAGGACGCCGCGGGGCACGTCGCCGAGTCGGCGCCGGTCACCCTCGTCGTCGGCTCGGACACGCCGGCGACCACCGGGGACGTCGACACGACGCCGACCTCCTCGAGCGACAGCACCGACGACACGGGCGCGAGCGACACGGGCGACACCGCGACGATGGACGCAGGTGAGGGCGGCTGCGGTTGTGCCAGTGAGCCGCCCGCGGCTGGTGCGCTGGGACTGCTGGGACTGCTGGGTCTGCTGGGTCTGCGGCGTAAATGGCCGGCCACGACAGCGACGTCCGGGTCGGCGCCGCGTACGTCGCGGCCTTGACAGCGAATTCCTGGAGCTTTCAGGGCTTTGTGGCTGGCCTGCGGTTTGCTCCTTCTGGAGTGTCCGACGAGGTCACCATGTTCATTGCTCCGTTGCTGTTGCTCGCCTCTCTCACGCTGATGTTCGCTGGCCTCGTGCTGCTCATCGAGCGCGAGCACGCCGAGCTACGCGAGCTGTCCCCGGCCGAGCTCAGCACCAGCGCCCCGGTGGCCCGCAGCTGCTGGGCGCGGATCCAGGAGCGCGTGCGGGACTGGCGAGCGCCGCCGCCGCGCCGGCGACTGCGGTCGTTCGGCCGGCCCGGGGTCATGCTCGGGATGGCGGAGATCAGCGCGGCGCGTACCGTGTTCTGCGGTCGCATCGCGGACCTCGGCAGCCGCCCGGGCGCCTGGGAGAGCTGACCGCCGGCTCAGCGCACCGGCCCGGGATTACAGGCCAGCTCGGTGCACGTGCTCTGGCCGTCGTCTCCGCAGCGGCACGAGTTGCAGTCGACCTTCCATGTCTCGCCGCGCCGGCGCGAGCCGCCATCGCAGCTGCCCGGGGACTTGCGTGACGGGCCCCGGCTCGCGCGCGTCGAGAGGGTGTCCGCGAGCTTGTCACCGCGGGTGCTACCCGGCTTCGCGGGCTTGTCGCCAGGCTCGACCTCCCCGGGCTCGTCCGGGGCGTCCGGGTCATCCGGCGCAAGGGGCGCGACATCCTTGTCGGGGACCGCCGGCCCGACCTCCGCCGGGGAGCCGCCGTCGCCTGCATTCACGGTATCGACGGGCGGCGGCTCCGGGGGCGTCCGGGGCGGGCAAGCGGCCAGCAGCAGGCACGAGAGCAGCAGGCGGCGCGAGGGCATGGCCGCAAGGTAGCACGGGTGAGCCGCGCGTTTGGTGAGGGGGATGACACGCCGCGCGGACGGCGAGCCCGGCGCCGCTGGCAGACGATCCCCGGTGTCGAGGTTCCACTGTGCCAGTGCCAGTGCCAGTGGCATCGCCGTCGATCACTCGCATGACCGATCGGTCATGTACGATCAGACATGTACGATCGGACAGCTCCGATGCAGACGGCCCGCACGTCGCGTGCTCGATCGCGCCGCTGGCCCCAGCGTGCTAATGCGCGTGCGGAGCTGGGCGCTGCGCAGCACGCGTGTGGCCGCGGTCGCGCCGTCGTCTGCGTCACGCCCTGTTGCCAGCGGCGGGTCATGGTTCGCCCGCGGTGTTGCGAGATCCGCCGACTCGCTGTACGGATGAGCGATGCGGCGAACCTTTGGTAATTTTACTCCTGCCACGCTCCTCTCCTCTCTGTGTCTGACCCTCGCGGCCTGTGGCGACAGCACCTCGGCGAGCAGCGTCACGGACACCGACAGCGGGTCCGCCACCGACAGCGGCGGCCAGATGACGACGACGGGCAACCCGACGGCGACGGATCCGACCGTCACGGACACCACGCCGACCGGCAGCAACTCCAACTCTAACACCAACACCGAGAGCAACACCGCGACCGAGACCGCGACGGACCCTGGCACGGCGACGGACACGATCACCGGGACGGCCACGAACACCGGGACGGACACCAACACGGGCACGGCCACGAACACCGGGACCGACACGAATTCGGGCACCGACACCGACATCGGGACGGATACGGACACGGGCGGGGACACGGACACCGACTCGGGCACCACGGGTGAGCCGGTGGTGTGTGGCGACGGTGTGGTCGGCGTCGGTGAGGAGTGCGACGCTGGCCCTGACAACGGCCCCGGCAAGGCGTGTGGTGCCGACTGCGTGCTCAACGTCTGCGGCGACGCGGACATGGGTCCCGGCGAGGAGTGCGACAACGGGCCCGACAACGGGCCGATGAACGCGTGCACGACGAGCTGCCTGCTCAACGTCTGCGGCGACGGCGTGCTCGGCCCGACCGAGGGGTGCGACGAGGGCGCCAACAACGGCCCCAACGCCAGCTGCACCGATGTTTGCAAGCTCAACATCTGCGGCGACGGTAAGCAGGGCCCCGGAGAGGCCTGCGACGACGGCAACAAGAACGACATGGACGCGTGCACCAACGAGTGTGCGGTGGCGACGTGCGGCGACGGCAAGGTGGCGGCGAACGAGGAGTGCGACGACAAGAACCT
>JAYUXQ010000381.1:0-1877 GCA_043752905.1 Nannocystis sp.
GTGGCGGAGGAGGTCGAGGAGGGTGGTGTTGGGGGTGACCTCGAGGGTCTGCGCGGCGCCGTTGAGGGTGAAGCGCAGCGGCACCGGACCGGGGCCGAGGGCGACGCCGTCGATCGGTGGCAGTGCGGCGGCGAGGTCGGGTGTGGCGGTGGGCTCGGGCCTGGTCGGCGTGGCGCAGCCGGCCACGACGGTGACCGAGCCGATGCCGCGAAACAGGCTGCGGCGCGTGATCCGTGGGCTGTCGCTCATCGTCGGCGAGGCTAACACGTGGCGATCTCAGACAATATCGCGCGGATCGCGCGCAGCCGCCCCTTCGCCCTCGCGGCAGCGGCATGACTCGCGATTGAATTTCGAGGGTACGCATGTGCCAGCAGACGGCGTGGCCCACCGTGGACGATCACGTTGGCGAGCCGCAAAGGTCTCGACAGCGGGCTGGACGATCCTTGCGCAGGTTCGGGGGGTGAGCGAGACTCCCAACCGCGGCGGGATCGATGAGGACTCCACTCGAAACGCTGAGCATCTCGGGTTTTCGGTCGATCCGCGAACTACGCGACTTTCCGATGCGGCAGCTCAATGTGCTCGTCGGGGCCAACGGCGCGGGGAAGAGCAACTTCGTCGAATTCTTCCGGATGTTGGCGGCGATGTTCCAGGAGAACTTGCAGGGCTTCGTCAGCCAATCCGGAGGTGGCGACGGGCAATTCTTCGAGGGACCACAGACTACCCGGGAGATCACGGCGACGCTGATGTTCGGAGCCAACGGGTTCCAGTTCCAGTTGGAACCTGTGCCGGGCAACGACCTCGTCGTCGGGAAAGTGGGAGCCTTCTATACGGGTGATGGATGGAAGACTTCCTGGTCCCATAGCCGCGAGGCGCCGGTAGGAGCATGGCTGCGCCAGAAGTCCTACTTTGGTCGCGGGCTTTCGTTTCGGGGCCACATCCACGAGGCAGTGTCGAGCTGGGTCGTATACCACTTCCACGACACCGGCACTTTGGCGCCGATGCGGCGCGACGGGGCGATCGAGGACTTGCAGGAGCTGAGACCGAACGCAGCGAACCTCGCGGCGTTCCTGCGCGGGTTGCGGGAGCAGCACCCGGAGCGCTACCAGCGGATCCGCGAGACGGTGCAGATCATTGCCCCCTTCTTCGACGACTTCTTGCTCTCGCCCCGCAAGAAAGGCGACGAGGAGCATGTGCGCCTCGACTGGCGGCAAAAGGGCAGCACCTTCCCCTTCCAACCGTGGCACCTGTCGGACGGGACGATCCGGTTTGTCGCCCTGGTGACGGCGCTGCTCCAGCCGAGGCCGCCGTCGATGCTGGTGATCGACGAGCCGGAGCTTGGGCTGCACCCCGCGGCGCTGCGGGTGCTGGCAGCCCTGATGCACGAGGCGTCCGCGGCGACGCAGCTGGTGGTGTCGACCCAATCGCCGCTGCTCGTCGATCATTTCGATGCGGACGACGTCGTGGTCGTGCGGCGCAGCGGGGCCGAGTCGTTGTTCGAGCGGCAGTCCGCGGCTGACCTCGAGCGCTGGCTCGAGCAGTACACGCTCGGCGAGTTGATGCAGAAGAACGTCGTGGAGACGGGGCCGTGACATGGATCGTGTGACGCTGTTCGCCGTCGTCGAGGGCCAGTCGGAGTCGGGCTTCTTCAAGCCGTTCCTCGCGGAGCACCTGGCACTGCGGGGGATCGATCTGCATGTGCCGGTGATCGGCAAGGGCAGTGCCAAGGGCGGGATGTTGTTTCGCTCGTTCGGGCAGGTGTGTGCGGAGCTCGGCGACTTCCTCGCGGACCGTCGCCGTCCGTGGGTGACGACCTTCTTCGATTACTATGGGCTCCCGACCGGAGCGCGGCTCGGCTGGGACTTCGTGCCGACGGCAAA
>JAYUXQ010000382.1:0-4840 GCA_043752905.1 Nannocystis sp.
TACCCCCAATTCGCCGACGTGTGGCGCGACGCGCCGTATCCTCCGCAGGTGATCGTCGTCGACCGCAGCGGCGGCGCGGTGCCCGAGGGGACGATCGACTGGAACGCCGAGATGACGCGCCAGAGCCCCGAGGCGCAGACCGAGCGGACCTACCGCGACGACTTCTCGACCTGGCTCAGCTCGAGCGGCTCGACCGGGCAGCCCAAGTGCGTCGTGCACATGCACCACGACTTCGTGTGGAGCACGATCGCGTACGCCCAGCGCACGCTCGGCATCCAGCGCGACGACATCACGATGTCGGCGCCCAAGCTGTTCTTCGGCTATGCGCTGGCGAGCAACATGCTGTTCCCGTTCAGCGTCGGGGCCAGCTGCGTGCTGCTGCCCGACCGCACGCCGGCCGAGCAGTACTACGCCTTGATCGCGCGCTACAAGGTGACGCAGCTGGTCACGGTGCCGACGACGATCGCCAAGATGGCCGACCACAGTGAGCTGGCAGCGCAGCACGACCTCGGCAGCCTGCACTCGCTGGTCAGCGCGGGCGAGGCGCTGCCGGCCCGCATCTACCGGACCTGGAAGCAGACGACCGGCGTCGAGATCTACGACGGCATCGGCTCGGCAGAGATGTTCCACGTGTACATCACCAACCGCCCCGGCGACGTGAAGGAGGGCAGCCTCGGCAAGCTCGTCGAGGGCTACACGCACCGCCTCATCGACGACGACGGCCGCGACGTCATGCCCGGCGAGATCGGTACGCTCGTGATCACCGGGCCGTCGGCGGGCCAGGGCTACTGGCGCATGCGCGACCTCAGCCGCGCGACCTTCTGGGGCGACTCGGTCCGCGGCGCCGACAAGTTCCACGTCGATACCGACGGCTACTTCTGGTTCTGCGGCCGCGGCGACGACATGCTCAAGTGCTCCGGCGTGTATGTGTCGCCGGTCGAGGTCGAGAATTGCCTGCTCGGCCACCCGGCGGTGCACGAGGCCGGGGTGGTCGGCTACCGCGACGCTGCGGGCCTCGAAAAGGCGATCGCGTACGTCGAGCTGGCGCCGGGCCACCAGGCGAGCGACGCGCTGGCGATAGAGATCCTCGCGCACACGCGCGGGAACATCGCGGCGTTCAAGGCGCCGCGCCGCATCGAGTTCATCGCGGCCCTGCCGCGCACGGAAACCGGCAAGATCCGCCGCGGCGAGCTGCGCAGGCTGGCCGAGGAGCTTCCTTGACGCAACCCGACCTCTCGCTCGCGCACTGCACCTACCCCGAGGTCGCCGCGCACATGGCCGACGTGCGCCCGAAGGTGGCGATCATTCCGCTCGGCAGCACGGAGGCCCACGGCCCGCACCTGCCGCTCAACACCGACAGCCTGATCGGCGCGGCGGTGGCCGAGCGCGCCGCGGCGGCGCTGCACGCCCGCGGCCTGATCGCCCTGCACTTCCCGCCGATCCACTACGCGGTGACCGACTGGGCCGGCGAGTTCTCGGGCTCGGTGTCGCTGGCGATGGGCACCGCGATCGACCTGGTCCTCGGGACATGTCGCGCGGCCCATTCGATGGGCTTCGACGAGGTCGTGATCTTCACGGCGCACCTCGAGCCGGGCCACATCGCCAGCCTGCGTGAGGTGGTGCGCCGCTACGAGGGCGAGGCCGGAAAACCACTCGTGTTCCCCGACACGACCCGGCGTGCGCTGGCGACCCGGCTGACGCCGGAGTACCAGAGCGGCTCGTGTCACGCCGGTCAGTACGAGACCAGCCTGATCCTCGCGCTGCGGCCGGATCTCGTGCGCTGGGAGGTGGCCCGCGCGCTGCCCGAGCACACGGTGCCGCTGGCCGAGCGGATCAAGGATGGCGCCCGCGACTTTCGCGAGTGCGGCATGGACCAGGCCTACTGCGGCGCCCCGGCGGCCGCGACCGCCGAGGAGGGCCAGCACTCGCTGGCGGTGCTGACGGACCTGGTGGTCGAGGCCGTGCTCGCGGCGATCGCCGTCAAGCGCTGACCTGCGGTACCCTGGGGGCATGCTCCGCCCGCTCGCGCTGTCGCTGTCCGTGTCGCTCGCCTGCTCCGCCGAGGCGCCCACGCCCACGCCCATGAAGGCCGAGCCGGTGAAAGTGAGTGAGCCCGAGGAGCCGGTCAAGCCCGCCCCGGACGCGAAGGAGGCCTGCGCGAAGATCGTGGTGGTCGCGTGGACCGGCGCGGACGGGGCCGAGGCGACGGTGACGCGCGACGAGGCGGCCGCGAAGGCGATGGCCGAGGCGCTGCGCGAGAAGCTGGTCGGCGGGATCGCGTTCTCCGAGGTGGCCGCGCAGAGCGACGAGCCGAAGACGAAGGCCAAGGGTGGCGCGATGGGCACCTTCGAGCGCGAGAAGTGGCCGGAGAAGTACGCGGCGATCGCCGACGCGGTGTTCGTGTTGCAAGTAGGGGAGACGACGCAGGCGATCCGCACGCCGCCCGGGTGGGTGGTCGCGCAGCGCTGCACGGTCGAGAAGATCCACTCGCGGCACATCCTGGTCCGCTACAAGGGGGCCAAGAACGCCGAGGCGAGCATCCAGCGGGACGCGAAAACTGCACACAAGCTGGCCGAGAAGGTCCACGCGGAGGCGACCGCGGCCGGGGCCGACTTCGCGGTGGTGGCCAAAAAGTATAGCGAGGACGGCTCGGCGGACCGCGGCGGCGACCTCGGCAGCGTCGGTCGCGGCATGTTCGCGCCCGCCTTCGAGACCGCCGCCTTCGCGCTCAAGCCGGGGGAGACGAGCGCGGTGGTCGAGACCGACTTCGGCTTTCACGTCATCCAGCGCGTCGAGTGAGCTGTCCCCGGGGACAGGTCAGGCGCCGCAGCGGTGCAGGCCTTTCGGGGTGACGACCCAGTGCATCGGGATGTCTTGCGGCTCGCGTGGGATCGGTCCCTCGGCGGGGTCGAGGTCGTCGTCGAAGCACACGCCGACGCGCAGCGGGGCGGCCTGGTCGCGTATGGGGGCGAGGGCGCGGTCGTAGTGGCCCTTTCCAAAACCGATGCGGCCGCCGTCGCGGGCGAAGCCGAGGCCGGGCACGAGCACGAGGTCGATGCCGGCGCTCGGCATGGGGGCCGGCAGGGTGACCTGGCCGGGACGCGCCCTCGGCTCGAGCAGGTCGAAGCTGGCGGGCGCGAGCTCGCGGAGGTCGAGCACCGGCACGAACGCGATCTCCTGGCCCTCCATGCGCGGGAGCCACAGGCGCTTGCGTTCGGCGAGGGTCGCCGCGAGCAGGCCCCAGGTGTCGGGCTCGCCCTTGACGCCGACGAACGCGGCGACCCCCCGCGCGTGCTGCCACAACGGGTGACGCAGGAGGTGGCCGAGCATCGCCGCGGAGGCGTCGGCGTTGTCCTCGGGGTCACGCTGGCGCCGGCGTTGCAGCAGGGCCGCGCGAAGGGCCGCCTTGGTGGGCTCGGACATGCTCGACACTGTGCCACAGGGCCGCCCCGGCCCGGCGCTTTTGCACCGCGGCGCCGGGGACGGCCCGGTTGAACACCTGCCTCCAACCGGGGTAACGGCCTCGTCCCTTGCGGGCCGGGCCAAGCTCTGGTAGCTAAGGACCCCTACTGACGCGGGAGTAACTCAGTTGGTAGAGTGTCAGCTTCCCAAGCTGAATGTCGCGGGTTCGAACCCCGTCTCCCGCTCTGAATCGCCGTGAGGCCAAAAGACGCCGTGGACCGCCATACCGGGCGTTCCACGGTGTTTCTTCGTTCTCGCGTTCGCCGTATGGGTCGCTTCGCAGCGTTGGATGATCACGGATTGACGCGACGCGGGGCCTCGATACCATCGCGCCGCCGTGGACCGCCCCGAAGAACGCGCCGCCGAACCGGCCCCGGTCGCTGCCTCGCCGCGGCGGACGATCCACGAGGGCGACGCGCTGGCCTGGCTGGCGGGGCGGGGCGAGCTGGTGGGTAGTTCGCTGGTGACCTCGCTGCCCGACGTCTCCGAGCTGGCGCTGACGCTCCCGGCCTGGCGCGTGTGGTTCATCGCCGCGGCGGAGGCGGTGCTGCGCGCGTGCCCGCCCGACGGCGCGGTGATCTTCTATCAGACGGACATCAAGCACGCGGGCGTGTGGGTCGACAAGGGCCACCTCGTGCAGATCGCAGCGGACAATTGCGGGGCTTCGCTGTGGTGGCACAAGATCGCGTGTCGCAAGCCGGCGGGCACGATCACGTTCGGGAGGCCCGCGTATGCCCACCTGCTGTGCTTCGGGCGTCACCCGCTCGATGTGCCCGACGGCGCGGCCGATGTGTTCGACACCGGCGCGATGACGTGGTCGCGGGCGATGGGCGTGCAGGCCTGCGTGGTCGCCTGCGAGTTCATCCGCCGACGCACGCCGAGCCGCGTGGTGGTCGATCCATTTTGTGGGCGGGGCACGGTGCTGGCGGTCGCCAACGCGATCGGGCTCGACGCGGTCGGGGTCGAGCTGAGCCCGCGGCGCTGTCGCAACGCGCGCAACCTTCAGATCGATGTCAGGCCGCCCGCACGAACTGGGTCACCAGCTCCTGGAGATCCGTGAGCGAGGTCGGCGGCGGCTCGCGCTGCGGCAGCAGCCACAGCGGCAGACCCGGGTGGGCGCTGGCGAACGCGTCGCGGGCCTGCACGCCCTGCTGGCCCTGCGCCGACAGGCCGGCGTAGGTCGCGAGCACGCGCTGTAATGTGTCCTCGAGGACATGTCCCTGAAGATCCCGGGCGAGCGCGGCGCGCAGGGTCTCGCGGTCGGGCGCGGGCGGGAACGGCGGGAGCACGCGGTTGAGCACGACCGAGTCGACCCGCAGGCCGCGCTCGCGCAGCACTTTTAAAAAATCGAGGGCCTCGCGGACGCTAAATGGCGAGG
>JAYUXQ010000383.1:0-4839 GCA_043752905.1 Nannocystis sp.
CGGGCTGCCTTGGTTCGCCCCTCGATCATGCCGCTTACGTAGCGACCGAGCCGCACCGGGGCGCCGCCGGGGTAGAAGTCGACCTGGTCGATGAAGTACGGGTGGATGACCGACGGGCCGATCGCCACGTGGAACAGGATCGGCACGCGCACGCCGTCGAGGAAGTAGCCGGTGTTGCCCGGCGCCGCGCCGCGCACGACCACGTACGGGAGAAAGCCCGCGAGCTGCGAGGCCCCCGGCAGGCTCTTGACGACGCGAAACGGGTCGCCAAACGTGCCGGGCAGCGCGTGGATCTCGTCGTCGCGCAGGTTGGTGCTGGAGATCGCCACCTCGCGCTGCTGGCGGACCACGGTGCGGTACGGGTTGCCGTCGAGGTCCGGCGCGAGGCGATACTCGTAGACGAGGTCCTGACCGTCGACCAGCTTGACCTTGACCGGCAGCTCGCGAAAACCCGCGGCGCGGATCGTCAGCGCGTGCTCGCCGGGCGGCAACCACAGCTCGAAGCGGCCCTCGGCGTCAGTCGCCGTCGCGATGTCCGCGGAGGTCCCGAGGATCCGCGCGCCGAACACGACGTCGCGGCTGCCGTACACCAGCACCTGACCGGAGAGCCGCGCGCGACCCGGCACCGGCGCCGCGAAGGCCGGCGCGGACCTGGCCTCCGGGACAGGTCCTGGTCCCGGAGCCGCGGTCGCAGGCCCAGCCATGACGGCGAGGCCGGCGAGGACGAAGGCGGCGAGGCCGGACACCGGCGCAGGATAGCGGACCTGGCCGCGTTCGCGGGCAGCCGGTTACGCCGGGCGGGCGCTCCCGGGCTGCTCGCGGTGACACCTGACCTCGTCGCGTTCGCGGCGGCCAGTTGCGCCGGGAGCCCTCAGCGCTGCTCGCGGTGGACCTCATCGCATTCGCGGCGGCCAGTTGCGCCGGGAGCCCTCAGCGCTGCCTCGCGGTGGACCTTGTCGCGTTCGCGGGTCACGCCGAGGTGGCGCTCAGGGCCGCCTGCGGTGGCCGGGGAGCTTCGTGGCCTCGGCGGTCGAGGTTCGCGACGGCTTCGGGCTGTCGGACCTCCTGGAGGTCGGGGTCCGTGCGCGCGGCGGTTCGCGGCTGTCGGTGTCCGGGATCGCGGCGCGGGTCGCCAGGGTCGCCGGCGCTGGATCTCGTGGTTTCGGCGCGGGGACACTGCGGGGCCGCGGGGGTTCGCTGGCGAGGCGGGTGGGCGCCTCGACGTACTCGCCGAGGACGCGCTGCTTGACCTCGTCGAGGGTCGGCGCGACGCGGGCACGGGCGCCGTCGAGGAGCTCGGTGGCCTCGGGGGTCTGACCGATGCGATCGATGTGCTCGGCGAAGGTCATGCGGCCGAGCTTCACCGTGAACGCAGCCCACAGGAACATGGCCAGGAAGGCCACGCTGATGAGGGTGCGCAGGGGACCGAGCACGGCCGCCGCAGGGTGCCGCAGCCGGGCCAGCGCGGCAAATTACACTCGCAACTCGCCGCCTCAACGGTCCGCGGCGGTCGGCTTGCCGAGCTCACCGGCGACGCGGGTGGCCTCCTGGATCGTCCGCGCGAGCACGGAACGGATCCGCCCGTCCTCCATCGTCAGCACGCCGGCGATCGTGCAGCCTGCGGGGGTGGTCACCTGATCCTTGAGCGCTGCCGGGTGCCTGCCGGTCTGCAGGACCATGCGCGCGGCCCCCTGGAACACCTGCGCTGCGATCTCGAGGGCGACGGGGCGCGGCAGGCCCATCATCACGCCGCCGTCGGCCATCGCCTCGATCATGATGTAGACGAACGCGGGGCCGGAGCCGCCGAGGCTGGTGACGGCGTCCATCAGCTTGTCCTCGACCTCGATGCAGCGACCGACGGTCTCGAACAGCCGCGCCGCGATCGCCACCTCGGCGTCGGCGACCCCCTTGCCGCGCGCGAGCACCGTCATGCCCTCACCGATCAGGCACGGCGTGTTCGGCATGGCGCGGATGACCGATGACTCCGGCAGCCACTCGGCGAGCTGCACGAGCGTGACGCCGGCCGCGATGCTGATGACGAGCTTGCCGGCCAGCGCCTCGCGCATGCCGGGCTCGTGCACGACCTTGGCGATCCGCTGGGGCTTGAGCGTCAGCAAGATGGTGCTCGCGGCCTGGCACGCGGCGCAGTTGTCGAGCGTGACGGCGACGCCGTGACGCCCCTGCACAGCGTCGGCGGCGTCCTGGCGGCGGGTGGTGGCGAGCAGCTCGCCAGGAGCAAACAGCCCGGCGCGCAGCAGCCCGCCGACGATCGCCTCGCCCATGATCCCGCAGCCGATGACGGCGAGTCGCGTGTCTGACATGCGCCGGATGCTAATGCTAAAGCCCGGCGCCCGCTCAGCCGTCGAAGCGCGCCGGGACCACGCCGTCTTGCCAGGGGTCCTCGGCGGCCGGGTCGGCCGGGTCGATGTCCTCGGGCGGCGGCATGTTGCCGTCGAGCACCGCCCGCACGCCACCACCGGTGACCGCGAACTTGCCCGCGGCCGCGCCCGTGCTGGTCCATAACCCCCGCGAGGCGGCCGCCAGCTCGCCGAGCAGGTCGGCGCGCTGCTCCTCGAGGCGCTTCTTGAGCACCTGAACGATGATGAAGTAGTCCTTGCGCGAGTAGCGCTGATTGAGGATGCAGTACGACTCGCCCTGAAGCCCGACGCACGCGAAGCACTGCTCGCAGCGCGAGCAGGCCAGGCACAGCACGAGATATTGGGAATCCTCACAAGCGTCGCTGAGCTCGACGAAGTTACAGGCGGTGCAGCGGCGCGAGTGTTTGGAGCGGGTGCAGCGGACGCAGTCCTCGCACTGCTCGCAGTTGCTGCAATCGTCGCAGCGCAGGCACTGGGCGCAGAAGCGGCAGCGGTTGCAGTCGAGGCACTGTTCGCAGCGCAGGTTGCTCTCGCCGGTGCGCAGCGGGTCACGGGTGGCGCGATAGGCGTCGAGGAGCCCGCGAAACCGGGATAGCAGCTCGTCAGGTGTCAGGGCCACGGGGCTCCAGGGTGCCAGAAAACGGCGGTCCCACCCAGGCGTCCGACGATGTATGCTGCGCGCGCCGATGGCCCCCCGCCTGATCCTCGCGTTCGCGCTGCTCGCGCTACTCCCCGCCTGCCAGCGTCGTATTGGCGCTCCTTGTAAAACGAGCACGGATTGCAGCATCCGCGGCGACCGTGTCTGCGATCTCTCGCACCTGGTCAACAGCGTCGGCGACGTCGACCCGGCCGGCAAGGGCGAGTGCATCATCGACGGCTGCAACCCGACCACCTGCCCGCGTGAGGGCACCTGCGTGCAGGTCTACGGCGCGGAGTTCCTCAGCGTCGCCTGTGACCCCGAGCTGGAGGACCGTCCGCAGACGTATCACGGCGGCCTCGACACGCGCATCGCCGCCTGCAACGCCGTGCCCGCGACCCCCACGGACGGCGAGCCCGTCGCGTGCAACGACTGCGCGACGCACGAGGTCTGCCTCCCGGAGGGCCTGTGCGCCGACCTGCTGTCGGTGCGCACGAGCTGCCGCAAGGAGTGCCGCAGCGACACCCAGTGCCGCGACGGCTACGAGTGCCGCGCGAGCGGCAGCAACGGCGTGTACGCGGTGCCCACCCCGGACGCGCCGTTCGGCACCCACGTCGTGAAGATCTGCATGCCGCTGCAGCCCGAGCCGGGCGTCGAGTAGTGGGTGTCCCGCCGGTGGGACGGGGTTCGGCCCGCCCGTTGGCCACCTGTCCCCGGGGACAGCTCGTACATCGTTGAAATTATACGAACTGCGCGCAGGACCCGGGCTTGCTTTGGTGGTCCCGTCGGCATCACGCCGCGGAGAACCACGATCATGTTCAAGTCCATCATCACGCTGCTCACCTGCGCCGCCGCTGCGGCCACCCTCACCCTCTCCACCCCGGCCCAGGCCACGCCGCTGACGAGCGCGCCGGTCTACTCGCTGCTGCTGGCGCCGACGCTCGAGGGTCAGGTCAACCTCAACACCGCGACCGCGGAGCAGCTCGAGCTGCTGCCGGGGATCGGGCCGGCGATGGCCAAGAAGATCATCGAGTATCGCACCGCCAAGCCCTTCGCCGAGCCGATGCAGGTCGTCCGCATCAAGGGCATCGGCCGCAAGACCTTCGAGAAGCTCAAGCCCCTGATCACCGTCAAGGGCGAGAACACCTTGCGCGAGGTCAGCAAGGACGAGAGCGAGGTGAAGAAGATGTAGCTGTCCCGGGGCGGGCAGCAGCCCCGCCCGCCAGGGCAACGGGCACGCGCCACGGACGGCGCGTGCGCCCGTGACAGGGACGAAGCGCGGTGGGCCCTGGTCCCGTCCGCCGCGCCCGTCCCTGGACGCGGGTAGGCCACGCATGGCGACACAGGCCGATGTGCATGGCCGGAGGGCCCGCGTGTGGTCGGCAGCGGCTCGTCGTGCGTGCACGGCGACCGCGTCCGGCCACGCGCGGGCGTTTTTTTGTGACGCCGGCTCGCAGTGACGGGCCGCGAGTTTAGGGCTAGGGTTCGCGGACATGCGGATCGGTCGCACCCTCTCCTGCCTGGTCTGGCTGGCGCTCGCCAGCGCTGCACCTGCGTGCCATCCGAAGGCCGTCGAGGCGCCCTACGCCGTCGGTCAGGCCCCCTCCTCCGAGGCGTTGCTGGCGGCAGCGTCCCCACGGATCTCGGCGTTGCAGGTGTCGTCGGCCAAGGTGAGGATCAACCGCTCGCCCGCGGCCAACCTGATGTTCCTGGCCCAAAGGCCAGCCAGGTTCTCCGGCCAGGTCCAGATCGCAGGCCGCGAGCTGGTGTCGCTGGCGTTTCACGAGCAGGGCTACGCGCTGCGCAACGTCGCCGCCGACGGTC
>JAYUXQ010000384.1:0-4839 GCA_043752905.1 Nannocystis sp.
CCGCTGCCCGCGCCAGCTCCCGCGACATTGCAGCCGTGGGTCACAGGCTCCTCGGGCTCCGCGGACCCGCGAGGATAGGCCGCGCCGTCGATCTCGTACACGATCGGACCGAGGCATCGTCCGCTGCTGCTGACCCCGAAGGTGGCGGGGTCGTAGGGGTCCATCGTGGGGCTCGGTGCGATCTCTGCTTTGTGCGGGACGCCGAGCTGCGACTGGTTCATGCACTGCGGATCGGAGACGACCTCGCTGCCGTCGATCACCGAGGTCACGCCGACGTGAGCGGCAAGCCGGGAGCCGCCGCCGCGACGACGCGTAGCGGCGCCTGCTGCGGCCCCACCCCGTATTTACCGGCGACCTCGAAGTCGACGGTGTACACACCATCCGCGGTGAACGGCGCGTCGGGCCGCCAGGTCAGCGCGAACACGTGGTGCTCACCCGACATGCTGGTGGCCGGCGCGTCCCACAGCGGCGCGACCTCGAAGCTCCCGGCCTGCACCACCCCGGCGCGACGCACCTCCCACAGCACCAGGTCGGCCAGCGCCGTGACATCCGCAGCCCTCCGCCATCAACACGTCGTCGGGGCCGAGCGTCTGGCGTACTCGCTCAGGAATCGCCCGGGCCCGTCGTCCACGGGCCGCCGTCGCCGAGCCCGCGAGCGAGCTGGCCCCGAGGACAGGTCCAAGACGACGCATGGGTCAGTATAGGCCGATGGCATGCGCCGCTTATGGGCATAAAATCGGGGCCCCTCACCCCCAACATCCGCGAGCGGACGCGCTTGCGCCACGCCGAGATCCTGGCACGCTCCTGGCCATGCTGCGCCCTGCCCCGCTCCTCCTGGCCCTGCTGTTCGCCCTCCCTGCCTGCACGAAGACCCAGCCCGACCCGAACGGCCCGGACGGTCCGGGCGGCCCCGCGGGGTCCGCTGGCGGCGGCGAGAAGATGTGCACCGCGATCGGCTGCAACAACGGGCTGCGCATCGCGGTGAAGAAGGCGACGCCGTGGCTGCCCGGCAATTACATCTTCAGCTTCGACATCGACGGCAAGGCGGTCGAGTGCAAGGGCGCCCTGCCGCTACAGGCCTGCGACGCCGGCCCCTCGCTGAGCTGCACGCCGGACGCCGTGGTCCAGGTCGGTGAGTCCGGCTGCGCCCTGCCGCCCACGCAGCACGGCTTCTCGGACATCAGCGTGCGCGGCGAGCCGCAGGCGGTCAAGCTCAAGGTCCTGCTCGACGACAAGCCGCTCAAGAGCGCCGACGTGACGCCCAACTACGTCACCACGCAGCCCAACGGCGCCAGTTGCGAGCCGACCTGCCGCAACGCGAGCGCCGAGGTCGACCTCCCGTGAGCGCCGCGTCCTGCCCGGCCTGACCTGAAATTGCCGACGGGCCGTCGCTCCGAGGAGCGCGGCCCGTCACTTCAATCGGCGATGATCAGGCGATCAGGCGATCAGGCGATCAGGCGTTCAGGCGATCAGGCGGCGGACTTGATTCCGCGGATGTGCTTGATGATCTCGTCGCCGAACTGCGAGCACTTGACCTCGTGGGCGCCTTCCATCATGCGGGCGAAGTCGTAGGTGACGGTCTTCGCGGTGATCGCCTGCTCGATGCCGCGGATGATCAGGTCGGCGGCCTCGTTCCAGCCCATGTAGCGGAGCATCAGCTCGCCCGACAGGATCACCGAGCCCGGGTTGACCTTGTCCTGGCCGGCGTACTTGGGGGCGGTGCCGTGGGTAGCCTCGAAGATCGCGTGGCCGGTCGTGTAGTTGATGTTGCCGCCGGGGGCGATGCCGATGCCGCCCACGCACGCAGCCAGTGCGTCGGAGATGTAGTCGCCGTTGAGGTTCAAGGTGGCGATCACCGAGTACTCCTTCGGGCGGGTCAGGATCTGCTGCAAGAAGGCGTCGGCGATCGCGTCCTTGACGATGACCTTGTGGCCATCCTTCTCGAACACCTGCCACGGGCCCCCGTCGAGGTCCTTGGCGCCGTACTCGGCCTGCGCGAGCGCGTAGCCCCAGTCACGGAACGCGCCCTCCGTGAACTTCATGATGTTGCCCTTGTGGACCAGGGTCAGGCTCGGGAGCTTGTGGGCGACCGTGTAGTTGAGCGCGGCGCGGACCAGGCGCTCGGTGCCCTCCTGCGAGACCGGCTTGATGCCGAAGCCGGCCGTGTTCGGGAAGCGGACCTTGGTGAACGGCTTGGGGAAGTTCTCCTTGAGCAGATCACGGAACTTGTTGCCGTCCGGCGTGCCAGCCTGAAACTCGATGCCGGCGTAGATGTCCTCGGTGTTCTCGCGGAAGATCACCATGTTGGTGTCCTGCGGGCGCTTGACCGGGCTCGGCACGCCCTCGAACCAGCGGACCGGACGCAGGCACACGTAGAGGTCGATCTCCTGACGCAGCGCGACGTTGAGGCTGCGGATGCCGCCGCCGACCGGCGTGGTGAGCGGGCCCTTGATGCCGACCAGGTGATCGCGAAAGACGGTCAGCGTCTCCGGGGGCAACCAGCTGCCGGTCTTCTCGAAGGCCTTCTCGCCGGCCAGCACCTCGCGCCACTCGATCTTGCGCTCGCTGCCGTAGGCCTTTGCGACCGCAGCATCGAAGACACGGACCGAGGCCGCCCAGATGTCGGGGCCGATCCCGTCGCCCTCGATGAAGGGGATGATGGGGTTGTTGGGGACTTGAAGCCCCCGCGGGGTCATCGTGATCGCTTGAGCCATCGTCGGCCCTATACCACAGCGCACGCTCGCCCTGCCGCGGCTCTCGAACCACGTCCCGCAGCGGCCCCGTGAGCCGTCGCGCGGGGCCCAGCGCACAAAGCGCGAAAAGATGCCCTGAAAAACACCAGGGCCAGGAATGGTCAGTGCGTGATCGCGGGCGCGTAAGCTTGGTGCGATGGAGGATGGTGCTGACCCGGCAGATATCGTCGCGCTGGCGGTCACGGGCCCGGCCCGGACCCTCGAGCCGGCCGCGGCCGCAAACATCCTGCGTCGCACCCTCGGCGAGCACCGCGATGACCTGACGATCGCCGACGCGGCCGCGCGCGCCGGCCTGTCGCTGCGAGACGCCGAGCTCGGCCTGCACGCGCTGCTGCGGGCCCAGCAAGGCCACCTGTCGGTCACCGCGAACGGCGAGCTGCTGTTTCGCTTCCCCACCGGTCTTCGGCGTCGATACGGCGCGGCGATGGTGGTCGCGCGAGCGCTCGGGCGCGGCGTGACGGCCGTGGTCCGCTGGACGGCGCGCGTCGCACTGACAGTATTTCTCGTCGGCTACGCGGCGCTGTTCGTGGTGGCCATGGCGATCGGCTCGATCGCACTCTCGTTCGCCGCGGAGAGCGAGGGCCCGGCGGTCGCCTTCGGGCACCTGCTGTGGCACCTCGTCGAGCTGCTCGGGGACGCCCTGTTTTGGAGCGTGCACCCGCTGCAGGCCCCCGACGAGCTCGACGACGAGGCGAGGGGCCGACAGCCGCGCAGCTTCTATCAACGCGTCAACGGCTTCTTCCTCGGGCCGCCGCGACGAGCCCACGACGCCAGAGCCGCCGCGAGGTTGCTCGTACACGAGATCCGGTTTCGCAGGGGTCGGATCGGCCTCAGTGACGTCGTCCGCGTCACCGGCCTCGCGTCGGAGCCGGCGAGCGCGCTGGTCTCACGCCTGTTGCTCGACTACGACGGCACCGTCGATGTCACCGAGGACGGCGCGATCGTCTATCGCTTCACCGCCCTGCAGCCGAGCGTCGACGCGCCGGTGCACGCGGCTCCGCCGGCGATCTGGCGCCGCGTCCGTGCGCTGCCCGAGTTCACCGGGAACCACCCTGGCAGCAACGCGAGCGTCCTCGGCCTGACCGCCTTCGTCGCCGCCTTCGGCTACCTCGGCATGTGGCTCGGGCTGCCGATCTGGGCCGCCGGGATCCCCTACTGGGGCAGCCTCGCGCTGCTGACGATGATCGTGCTGCGGATCCCGGGTCACGTCCTCCGGCGCCGGGCCGATCGCCTCGAGAACGGCCGCCGCGCGCTGCTGCGGCTCGCGTACGACGGCGCCTGCGAGCGCCGGGGCGTCGAGGTCGGGGAGTTCGCCGGGGCGTGGTCGGATGCGACCGACACGAAGATCGACGAGCGAAAATTGCAGGAGCGCTTGCTCGAGCTCGGCGGCGACCTGATGATCGACGACGACGGCCGGACAAGCTGGCGCTTCCCGACGATCGAGCTCGAGCTCGGCGCCCTCGCCCGCGTGCGCGCCCAGGTGCAGACCAGCGAGCGTGAAGTCGGTGCCGTCGAGTTCAGCTCGCTGGACCGGGAGGACGTGGAAGACTCGCCTGCGCGATCTGGGCCAACGGCGTGATCGGGACACGTGGGTGGTGATGAAAGCGCATGGGCGGCCCCACGCCGCGCCCGCACGCGGCAAACGGCACGCTCCGTCACGGCGCCGCAGGCTCTGGCGATGGCGAGCCCTCACCGGTGTTCCCGGCCGCGATCGTGGCCTGGCGCCGCTCCACCTTGAACTCCTTGCCGTCCCACGCGACCGTGAACGCGGTGAAGGCGACCTCGCGGTCGAGGACCAACCCTTGATGGCGGACGGTCATCGGCGGCAGGCCGCTCGCGGGTGCCTGCAGCGCGAACAGGCCGGTCGCGCCGGCGTCGATCGCGTCGCCGGCGAGCGGCTGCGGCGGATCGGATGTCAGGGTCAGGCGGGCGCCGAGGTCGTCCCAGACCAGCAGGGTCCAGGTCGCGGGGGCGTCGAAGAGCTGCAAGCGGCCGAGCTCGCGGGCGACGCTGGCGGCCGGCGTCTTGCTGTCGTTGTCGGCGAGCAGGCCCGCGAGGTAGACGGCGGCGTGCAAGCGGGCGAAGC
>JAYUXQ010000385.1:0-4838 GCA_043752905.1 Nannocystis sp.
GCGACCAGCACGCCGCGCTCCTCGTTCTCCTGCGCGGCGCGAGCGATGAGCTCGTACTGGGCCTTGCCGGTCGGGACCAGCGCGAACACGTAGCCCTCCTCGGCGGTGGTCTGGAGCTGATAGTGGAGGAAGCCCGGGTCGCCGCCGCGCAGGGTGACGGCGCAGGCGGTGCCGCGCAGGTTGGCCTGGCGCTCGCGCGGGCCGAGCTCGAAGCCCTGCTTCTCGAGGCCGTCGAGCACGGCGTCGATCAGGCGCATTTGATCGGCGGGGCTGTCGAGGCGAGCGCAGCGGCCGGGGCCGGCGAGCGGGCCCTCGTCGGCGCCACCGGCTTTGGCCTCGGCGGTCGCGTCGGCGGCGGCGGCCGCGATGTCGGGCGGGGCCTCGACCTTGCTGGCCGGGGCGACGTTGTCGTCGCGCGGGGCCTGCGGGTCGTCGGTGTTGGTCAGCGAGGGCGGGAGGTCGTTGGCGGCCGCACCGTCGGCGGGGTCGGCCGGCGCGTTGTCGGGGTCGGGGGTCGGGGCGTTCTTCGGCGCGGTGGTCGGTCGGCCGGCGGGGCCGGTGGTCGGCGAGGTGGCCGGGCCGCCGCCGGATCTGCTGGTCTTGCCGCCCGCGCCTGGTGGTGTGGGTGGCGCGGAGGGTGGCGCGGAGGGTGGCGCGGCGGCGGGCGGACCGGCGGGGTCGGGGTCGCCGGGCGCCTTGGGGTCGACGACCGGCGTCTGCATGGCCGTGAGGACATGTCCCGAGAAACCTGGCCCGAGGGACAGGCTCTGCGCCGCGCGTGCGGGCGCGGGGTTCGCGAGCGCGATGGTGGTCGCCGCGATCATCGCGGCCACGTCGGCGAACAGGCGGCTGCCGCGGCGCGGCGGGCGTCTAGCGCAGGCTGGGGAGCTGGTAGTCAAAGCGCAGTTCGAGCGATCGCTGGCGGAGGGGGTCGAAGATGATGCGTTCGTTGAAGTAGGAGCGGCGGTTGTCGCGGAACTCGAGCGAGGCGAAGTCGAGGAAGCGGAAGCGGACGCGCCAGTCGTAGCTGTTGCGCAGGAGCAGGCCGGGGTAGCCGCGGGTGTAGCCGGCGCCGACGGTCAGGTTACCCCAGTCGCTGCGAAACCATGGGCGCGGAGTCTCGGTGTTGACCTCGATGCCGAGCTGGCCGAGGCGCATGCCGATGTCGGGGACGTAGGGGGCGATCCGCGGGGCGTTCTTCTCGACGTACTTGCCGAGCTTGAGCTCGGTCAGGGTGCCGACCAGGCCGATCGGGCGTCCGAGCAGGCCGCCGCCGCCGTAGCGGCGCACGTTGGCGTCGGCGACCTCCTTGTTACCGGCGCCGAGCACGAGGTAGTCGACGCACTCCTTGGTGGTGCGACCGCGGGTCCGCGTGTCGCCCTGAACAATGCAGCGCCAGGTGATCGCGTCGAGGGTGCCGCCGAGCTTGACGTACATCTGGCGCGGCTGGTTCTCGACGTAGATCGGGTCCTGGCGCAGCGCGAGCACGTCGACGGTGCTGGCCTCGAGGCTGCGCTCGAGCTGGACCTTGCCGTACTGGATGTCGTAGGCGCCGTTGAGAATGGCGACGTCGAGCACGCCGGTGGTGACGTCGACCTTGCCCGACATCTCGACGTCGCCCAAAGTGCCGCCGATCGCCAGCAGGACCTGGCCCTCGACGCCCTTCATCACGTTGTTGTCGACGCGAAAGGGCGCGGTGGTGCGGAGCCGGAGGTCGAGGGCCATGTCGCGGACGATCTCTGGCGGGGGCGCGGCGGGGGCGGTGCTCGCCTGGGCGAACGACAGCACCTTGACGCCCTCCTGCGCGTCGCGGACAAACCGGCCGCGGTTGACCAGGACCTCGCCGCGCAGGGTCATGCTGTCGCGACCCTCGAGCACGACGTTGTCGCTGGCGACCGTCGCGTACAGCTGCGGCCGGCCCGAGTTGTCGTACATGCGATAGTCGATCTCGTCGAGGTTGGCGCGCACGTTGCTGACGCTGACGCGCTCGAAGTCCGGGCTGAGCACGGCATGGCCCCACAGGCTCATGCGGCCGCGGTCGCCGATGCGGGCGCGCAGGGCGGCCCCGGGGACGCGCTCGGGGGTGTTGTTCTGGACGCCGCCGATGTAGACGGCGTAGCCGTCCTGCTTGTACGGGCAGCTGCCTTCGGCGCAGCGGACGATGTCGATCGTGCCCTCGGTGAGCTCGATCTGGTCGAGGCCGACGCCGGAGAGCTGGACTTTGAGGCCGTCCTTGCCGGGCACGAAGGTGCCGCGCAGGGCGTGGATCTGCAGCGGGTCGTCGACGAGGCCGGCGACGTGGGCGGTGCGGACGTCGAGGCCGCCGCTGCTGCTGCTGATCGTGTCGGGCAGCAGGTCGCGCAGCGGGCGGGCGTCGAGGAAACCCTGGGCGGCGAGCGAGAAGTTGCCCTCGCAGCGACCGCCGAGCACGTAGTAGGTGCGACGGCCGCCGACCTCGCCAAAGCGCAGGGTCTGGCCGCTGATCTCGAGGTCGCCGCCGGCGAACAGGGTGTCCTGGGCCCAGCGAAGATCGAGGCGAGGGATCGCCAGCGACCAGGCCTTGTTGGCCGCGCTGAGCTTGATCGGCGGGGCGCCATCGGGGACCGAGAAGCTGCCGGAGATGATCGGGTCGCCGATGTGGCCGTCGATGTCGACGTTGATCCCGATCTTTCCGCTGAGCTCGCCGAGGCCGAAGCCGCGGGCGAAGGGGGCGAGCGAGGCGAGCAGCAGCTCGCCGCGGACCTCGGCGTGGCCGCTGCCCGCGGGCGGCACGCGGCTGCGGTCGGCCGGCTGCTCGCAGCGCTTGCGGCGGTGGGTCGGGCCCTCGGCCTTCATGCTCGCGGCGATGTCCTTGGAGGGCGTCGGCGCGGCGTCGGCGGGTGAGGGGGAGAGCTCGAGGTCGCCGGACAGCGTCAGCACCGAGCCGTCGTCGCCACCGGTACGCAGCTCCCAGTCGTCGCGCAGGCGCAGGCGGGTGCCCTCGAGCGCGCCGATCAGCCGGTTTTGACTGCACAGCGACTGCTTGTCGCGGCACGGGTCGCCCTTTTGGCCCGAACCGGCGGTGACGGCCCCGGAGGCCGCTGCGCCGGCGGCCCACAGGCGATCGAGCTCGACGAGGATCTGGATCGTCTTGGGGCCGCGCTGGTCCCACAGGCACGAGGTCAGCAGCGGCAGCTCCGGCGAGCAGCTCTGGGCGCTCAGTCGCAGGCCCTCGAGCTGGCCATGTAGACCGTCGGCCTTGATCCCGCCGGCGCGGAGGATGTTGGCGAGCGGGAGGTTGGCGAAGCGCACGGCGACGTCGGCCGACATCGCGGGGTTGCCCTTGCGCGGCTTGGGTCCGAAGGCGACCTCGGCGTCGAGGCCCCAGTCGTAGCCGGGGCCGTGCTTGCCCTGCTCGTCGCCGAAGCTGCCGCGGACCTTGATCTCGCGGCGCGCGGCGAGGCCATCGCCGGCGGGCAGGTCGCTGCTGTCGAGCTTGAGCAGGCCGGTGCCGAGCGGGATGCCGGTCGCGTGGATCGCCCGCAGCTCGACGAGGCCGTGCACGCTGGGCCGCGAGAGCGTGCCGGTGACATCGAGGTGGGTGCCGCGGGCGATGTCCTCCTCGGAGACGCCGAGGTCGCGGCCGCGGGCGAGCTGGGTCGGATCGCGGATCGCACCGCCGCTGATCTGCGCCCCCGCAGGCAGGTCGCTCAAACCCGCGATGGCTGCGAAGGCCGAGATCGGCAGGCCGGAGAGGATGACGTCGAGGTCGAGTTCCGGGTCGCCGGCGAAGCCGACGCTGCCGGTCGCGTGTAGCTCACCGACGGGGATCGTGACGCCCGGCGAGAACGAGGGGCTGATCGCCCGGTTGTGGTGCGCCGCGAGCTCCTTGATCTGGAGGTGCTCGCGGTCGACCGAGAAATTGGCGGTGACATCGCGGAACTCGCCGCCGCCGAGCTGCAACTTCGGGATGTGCAGCGCGCCGACGGCCTCGATCTGCGACAGCGGCATGCGCTTGCCGGCGTCGCCGACCTTGACGGCGACGTCACCGCGGCCGCGGACCATGTCGTTGCCGAGCTTGCCGAGGTCGATGCCCTTGAGGTCGAGCTCGGCGTAGACGCCGGGGTCGTCGGCGAACAGGTCGAGGTCGGCGGCGAGCTTGCCGGCGCCGCCGAGCAGGCCGACCTTGGGGCTGCGCAGCGAGAGGACGCCGCGGTCCATCTCGAGCTTGACCTCGCTGATGTCGGTCAGCGCGAACTTGCCGCTGCCGACGTCCGAGACGGCGAGCGAGCCGTGGGTGCCGTTGGGGTGGGCGACCGGGCCCGAGAGGGTGAGGCCGGCGGTCAGCTTTTCGAAGTAGGGGCCCTGCCCGAAGCCGCGCAGGAACGCGGGGCCGTCGCTGATGCGCACGCGCAGGTCGGTCGGCTTGAAGCTCAGGAGGCCGCGCTCGAGGCCGCCGTCGATCTGCAAGGAGCCGCCGTCGACCTCGAGGTCGAGGTCGGAGAGGTCGAGGCCGGTGTCCTCGTCGAGCACGACGGTGCCCCTGGCCCGGAGTCTCCTCGGCAGGCTGTCGTCCGCGGGGCCGCGGTCGCGCTGCAGCTCGATGTCGGTGAGGTCGAGGACGACCCGACGCATGCCGCCCTGGGCCGCGGGATCGCCGGTCTGGTCGCGCTCCTCGCTGGCGAGCACCGCGGGGGCCGGCTCGGTCGCGCTCGACTCGAGGATGTCCTCGGGGACAGCCTCGTCAGCGGTCGGTGGGGTGACGTCGTCGGCCTTGGTGCCGCCGAGGCGCAGCACCAACTCGCGCAGGCCGAGGGTGCCGTCGGCCTTGCCCGTCAGCTTGGCGCGGGTCTCTCCGG
>JAYUXQ010000386.1:0-4837 GCA_043752905.1 Nannocystis sp.
GATGTCCGCACCCCTCCACCTCGTCGCTTCATCCGCTCGCGTCGGTGCCAGCGCCGGGGCGTGGCAGCCTCTGTTTTTCCTATACCTTCGCGCGAAACTGCCGTAGGTTCGCCTACGCAAAGGAATATCCACCATGGGCATGTCAACAGGCGGCTCCAAAGGCGGAGCCCAAAGCGAGATCAACGTCACTCCGTTGGTCGACATCTGTCTCGTGCTGCTCATCATCTTTATGGTGATGCTTCCGAAGAACGTGCCCGAGCTCTCGGTGCGCGTCCCGCCGGACAGCAAGCAGAAGCAAAAGCCGCAGCAGGTCAACGAGAACCTCGTCCTCGGTCTCACCAAGGACGGCGCCGTGACCCTCAACCGCAACCCGCTCGATCGGGCTGCGCTCGGCACCACGCTGGAGACCCAGCTCAAGTTTCGCGACAAGAAGGTCATCTTCGTCAACTTCGACGACGACGCCAACTACGGCGTCGCCGTCGAGATCCTCGACCTCGCCAAGCGCTCCGGCGCCGAGGTGCTCGGCATCATGAAGAACAAAGACAAGCCGACGCCCAACAGCCTGCGCGCGGGCGCGTGAGTCCGCCTGGCACCGGCCCGACAGGTCATCAGGTCATCGGATTCTCGAGTGAAGCATCTGCAGTGTGCATCTGCAGCAATTAACGAAGCAGTAGAAGTCAGTCAGGGACCCATCGCCATGCGTACGTACAACACCCTCGATCTCGGAACGCAGCGTTCGTCCTCCACGACCCCCACCGTGGGCGGCCGCGGCGTACCCGGGCGCTGGCGCCTCGCCGCGCTGTTCGGCCTCACGGGCCTCGCCACCGGCTCCATGTCGTGCGTCAGCGACCCGGACTGCGGCGTCTGCGATCCCGACAGCCTGATCGTGCAGAGCATCGCCGGCGTCAACTATGCCGGCAAGATCGTCAAACTCCTCGGCCCGAACTGCGAGGGCGACAGCTGCCCCGGCGAGATCACCGAGGGTCAGTACTTCGTCGAGAAGGTCATCCCCTGCGTCCAGACCGACGACGCGATCGGCTCGGCGCGCGGCGCCGACGAGTGGTGCAAGGTGTCGCCGCTGATCGTCGACTCGGGCATCCAGTTCATCTTCAACAACCTGCTCGACCCGACCTCCGTCGAGCTCGTGCGCAAGCAGGCCGTGAACCCGCAGCTGTTCGAGGTCTTCGACTGGAAGACCCACATCGTGCACCTCGAGGGTCCGACCACCCGCTTCAACGGCGACTACTTCCCCGGCGCGACCCAGACCAAGCCCGACCTGATCGAGCGCGCGACCAACCTCGCGTGCATCGAGAACCTGGCCAAGCAGGGCACCGCGTACAGCCACGAGACCCTGCTCGAGAACCCGACGATCTGCGAAGGCACCTACAAGGCCGAGGACGGCAAGGTCTGGCCGCTCAAGGCGATCAGCCAGCGCCGCAACGCGAAGGGCAAGCTCGAGGCGACGACCATCGAGACCTACCGCGGTGAGACCGACAACCGCCGGCAGTCACAGTCCTGTAGTCCGCCGCAGAGCGGCACCGACACCTGCTGCGACACCTGCGACTACGAGCTTTCGGTCAACGTCGCCAAGTACGGCGTGACCGCGCCGGTCGCCGAGACCGCGCGCTCCGACCAGCAGCGCCGGACCTGGCGCGCCGAGCCATCCAACGACAGCGCGGTCGCCTGCGACCCGATGGGCGACAGGTTCGTCGAGTGCAAGAACTTTATCCCGCACGTGTACCGCGGCGACGAGACCCACAGCTTCGAGTACAACTGGGATGGCGATCCCCAGGGCACCGCCGAGAGCTTCCGGGTCCCCCTTCAGGACAAGCTCCGTGAGACCCACCCCAGCCAGCGCTGGGCCGGCCACGAGCAGCGCACCGTCCCCTGCAACACCGACCAGGACTGCACCTCGACGACCCTGGCCAACCTGCCGGGCACCGAGTGCGTCGGTACGCTGGGCGCCAACGGCCCGGCCTGCAACGGCGCCAGCGGCGACGAGTGCATCAACAAGCGCTGCGTCGCGGAGTGGTTCGGCGACTGCCGCGCGGAGGCCGACACGACCGGCGAGGGTGGCTTTTGCGTCGACAAGCGGTGGAACGGCCAGGGCGTCGGCGCCTGCTTCACCAACGCCGGTCCGCTCTACGTCTGCGCCGCCACCGAGACCTGCGCCGAGGAGGACTTCAACAACAAAGGCCGCACCCAGAGCGCCGGCTCGCGCTTCTCGCTCGCGGACGCCAACAACGACGGCGTGATCGAGGCGATCGAGGGCTGCCGCGCGGGCCTCGGCGGGGCCGACAAGGGCGTCTGCGATCCGTTCTACCAGGACAAGGTCGCCCCGATCGATCGCTACGACCGCAAGGAGACGCTGCCGACCAGCACGCGCAACTGCGTGTGCGAGGATGAGCCGGCCGACGGCTGCCAGGCGTTCGTCGATGCGCTGTGCCGCGAGGGCGGCGACCCGACCAAGCCGATCATCAAGGCGAAGAGGGGCCAGTACGCGATCAAGTTCGTGACCCGCTCCGGCGGCGTCATCTACGACCCGGCGGTCAAGGGCGTCCTGTTCCTCCCGGCCGACCTCGGCAACGTGGGGCGCGGCCTGGTCGAGTCCTGCTCGGACGTCCGCATGACCGGCATCGACGGCCTCAGCATCAAGGACGGCTGGCGTGCCAACGACTCCGGCGGCGAGGCCTACGAGAACTACGACCGCGCGATGTGCTCGAGCTCCGACTACAAGGTCGTCTTCAACAGCGAGCCGGCCGAGGGCCCGCTCGAGTACGTGCGCGACAAGGTCGGTAACACGCTCAAGGGCAAGTCGACCTACCTGCTGCGCACGCCCGACTTCCACGTCGTGCCGGGCTCCGGCTTCCCGACCGACAACCTGCGCATCGGCGCCTGCGACGACTTCGAGCTGCGCTTCTCCAACAAGTACGACCTCAGCGAGTTCAACCTCAAGAAGCTGCAGATCGTCGAGCTGTCGGCCGACGGCAAGATGGAGATCGGGCGCGTCGCCGGCGGCATCGACTGCTCGACCGACCCGGAGCAGGGCATCCCCTGCCTGACGACCAACGTGCGCGACCAGGAGATCGGCGCGATCCGCCTGTCGATCGACACCGCCGTGTACGGCGGCGGCGTGTTGGTCGCCGGTCAACGCTACCGCGTCAAGGTCCCGGGCCTCGAGCTCGGCGACAAGGAGACCGTGCAGTCGGTCATCGCCGCTGGCGGCGAGCGTTACCGTGACGTGTTCTGGGACGCCTGCGGCATGCCGCTCGTCACCTCGATGCCCAAGGTCGATCCCGAGGGCAACATCAGCGGATCCGGCAAGCGCGCCGCCCCGGACTATTTCTACGACTTCAACATCGACCAGCCGAAGCCGAAGGAAGACCCGGAGAACGACAACGTCCAGTTCTCCTGCGACAACGCGCCGAACCACTTCAACCCCGACCAGGAGGACATGGACGGCGACGGCTTCGGCGACGCCTGGGACCTGTGCCCGACCGTGCCGGGCGACAACAACAAGGCCGACACCGACAAGGACGGCATCGGCAACGACTGCGACCGCTGCACCAAGCAGGTCTCGGCCTACAACAAGAACGCCGACGACGCGAACGCGTCCGTGCGCATGATGGTCCGCAACATCCCGTCGCAGGAGGACTTCGACCAGGACGGCATCGGCGACGTCTGCGACAATTGCATCGTCAAGGCCAACTGTGGCACCTTCGGCCCCAAGGAGGAGGGCTTGATGCCAGCGAGGATCAGCAGCGCTGTCCCCTACGACGACAGCAACGTCTGCCAGGTCGACAACGACGAGATGTACCCGTTCGTCGGCGACGCCTGCCTGGAGGGCGGCATGCCGATCCAGCTCGAGGGCGCCGCCGGTCCGGTCGGCCACGGCAACGAGGACGACTTCGACCAGGACGGTCTGTCCAACCTGACCGATAAGTGCCCGCGCCAGCGCGTCGCGGCCCAGACCTGCGCCACCGACGACGAGTGCCCGACCTTCTCCGTATGCACCGGCACCGTCTGCAACCACCCGGACATCGACACCGACGGTGTCGGCGACCTGTGCGACACCTGCCCGGAGAAGGCCAACCCGAAGCAGGTCCAGGACGGCGGCATGCAGACCGACGACCCCGACCAGGACTTCGTCGGCAGCCTGTGCGAGACCAACACCGCCTGCCAGGACGCGCGCCCCGACTTCCGTCGGATCGCGTTCTTTACCAAGTCGGCCGGCGGCCAGTGCTGCGTGCAGACCTTTAGCGAGTCGCTCGGCCTCACCGACCCCGGCTACGTCGAGATCGACGAGGACTCCGGCGAGTGCAAGGTCATCGATCCCGTCGTCCCGCTGACCGTCGACTGCCCCGAGGGGCAGGACAACGTCACCTGCCGCAAGCTGCCCAAGCCCGTGCTCGAGCGTCCGGGCGTCGTCAAGCTGCCCATGGGTTGTGACGAGGCCGGTACGCCGCTCACGCTCGACAGCCCGGAGATCAAGGGCGACGAGGACAAGCTCTACGGCTTCATGTGCCTCATGCCGCAGCTTGACTCCGACTTCGACGGCATCGGCGACGCCTGCGACCTGTGCGAGTTCGCCTTCGACTCGAACAACGCGTTCTACAAGGATGAGAACAACAAGGTTTGGCCGAGCTACGGCAACTTCTGCCGCGGCAGCTACGACCCCGAGAAGGGCATCCAGACCTGCGAGGACGCCCCGACCGACACCGACACGGATGGCGGCACCGACACCGACGGCGGCAGCTCCGGCGGCTGAGCGAAGCACCCCGGGCCGCAGGGCGGCCGCTTTAAGCGAGGACGGCGAGCACCCCTGGGTGCTCGCCGT
>JAYUXQ010000387.1:0-4836 GCA_043752905.1 Nannocystis sp.
CTCCGTCGAGCTTGTGCGGGCTGATCAGATCGTCGAGCAACGCGAGCAGGGCCTGGCCGGCGGTGCGGATGTTCTCGACGTCGTGGGCGAGGTCGTAGAGCTCGAGCGCCTCGAGGTCCTCGCCGAGCAATTCGCCGTAGCCGATGATCGCGTCGAGGGGGCTGCGGACCTCGCGGTTGACCTGGGCGATCAAGCGGGCCTGGGCGTCGCGCGCTCGCAGCATCTCGGTGGTGCGGCGCTCGACGGCCTCGGCCAGCCGCTCGTTGATCCGCACCAGCTCGTGGTTGGCGGAACGCAGCGCCACGAGCTCCGCCTCGACCGGCTCGGGCTCGTCGTCGATGTCGTGGTCCTGGGCCGGCTCCGTCATGACTCACCGAGCGAGCCGGCATCATATCAGAGACCTGCGGTCCGGGAGCACCACGCGGGGGCACACGAGGCACATGCGGGCGCGCGCAGGCGAGCGCAGGCGAGCATCGGCGAGCATCGGCGGGCATCGGCGGGCATCGGCGAGCATCGGCGGGCATCAATATGGCGGGCGCTGCGTCGGTGCGATGAAGCGCGCGGCGAGCCCTGTCAAACCGCCTGGGCTGCCGGGACTTTCGGGGGCTTTTGCATGCGCTTTTGGGCGCGGGCGACCTGCTCGCGCAGGGGCTCGGCGAGGGCCTCGAGGTTCTCTCGCAGGGCGCCGAGCTCCTCCTCGAGCTTGCGGACGCGCTTCTCGGGGAGGCCGTCGATGTCGGGGAGTATTTCGGCGAGCTTGCGCGCGTAGGCGGAGGCCTTGGTCAGCGACTCGAGGTGTTCGGCGCCCTTGGGTCGCGGGTGCAGGACGGGGTCGAAGCGTTTTCGCAGCTCGGCGATGGGGGTACCCTCGTCGAACACTGCGGACTTCATCTCGCGCACGAGCTCGGGGTCACGGGGAGCGCTGGCACCCTTGCGCGGCTTGCCGGTGGGGGCACCATCCTCGCCGCTGTGCTCGGGTTCGTTGGCGGGGCCGACGGCGCGCGAGAAGTAGTCGACGGCGTCGTAGCTGGGGATCGCCTTGGCGACGCCGTCCCACTCGAGGACCTCCGGGGCGTGCTGCTGGATCGTGTTGTAGCTGATCGTCAGCTTGTCGACGGTGGCGCGCTTGAGGGTGAGCTCGCGGCCGCAATAATCGTAGAAATCCTCGAAGCCCCAGCGCGCGTAGCCCTTGGTCGCGCGGACCTTGGTCAGGGCCTCGGCGAGCTCGATCCACGAGCGCTTGAACTTCTGCGTGCGCCGCACGACCTCGAGGCGCTGGGCGTCCCCGCCGGTCTTCTCCAGCAGGGCGGCGAGCTCGTCGATCTTTTTGGTTCCCGTGGCCACGGGCCGCGATATAGCACCGCCGCGCGCCGGATGGTACCGCGGCGGAGGCGGACCACAGGGGCGACGGGGGCGATGGCGGGAATGGCCGGGCAAGTCAGCGGGATCGCAGGCGGGGCCACGGTCGCGGCGCTCCCGGCCGCGGAGACCGACGCGGATCGGCCGCTGCCGGCCGGTACGGTGATCGACGGCCGCTATCGGTTGATGGCCGAGCTCGGCGCGGGCGGCATGGGTCGCGTGTACGAGGCGGAGCACATGTTCATCCGTCGGCGCATGGCGCTCAAGCTGCTGCGCACGGGCCACGCGGCGAGTGACGCGGCTGCGCGGATGATCCAGGAGGCGACGCTCGCCGGGCAGGTGCCGCACCCCGCGGTCGTGCGAGTGTTCGACTGCGCGGCGCTCGGCGACGGGCAGGTGTATCTGGCGATGGAACTGCTGCGCGGCGAGAGCCTCGAGCAGGCGCTGCGAAGGCCGGGGAACGCGGTCGAGATGGTGAGGCGATTGATCGAGGTGGCGCGCGGACTGGCGGCGGTGCACCGCGTCGGGGTCGTACATCGTGACATCAAGCCGGCGAATATATTTCTGGCGCTGGGCGAGCAGGGGGTGCACGCGAAGCTGCTCGACTTCGGGATCGCGAAGCTGTTGCCGGGGGCCGCGGGGGTCGGCGACGACTCGGTGCGGACGCAGGCCGGCGCGGTGCTCGGGACGCCGTACTACCTCGCGCCGGAGCAGGCGCGCGGCGGGGCGATCGACGGGCGCGCCGACCTTTACAGCCTCGGCGTGATCCTTTATGAGGCGCTGACCGGCGGGCTGCCGTTCGTCGGTGAGAGCTTTATGGAGATACTGGCGCAGCACATCAAGGTGCCGCCGCTCGACCCGCGGCAGGCCGCGCCGGGACGGGCGATCCCCGATGGGATCGCGCGGCTGACGATGCGACTGCTGGCGAAGGAGCCGGGGCAGCGAACTGGCGATGGCGACGCGCTGGCGGACGAGCTCGAGGGGTTGATGCGGACGGAGGGGGAGGCGCTCGCGCGGCTGACGGTCGGGGTGCGCGAGGGGCCGGTGGCGAGCGCGGAGGCGGGGACGTTCGTCATGGCGGAGGTGGGGACGGTGCGCCTGTCGAGCCTGTCGAGCCTGTCGAGCCTGTCCGAAGGGACAGACGGTGCGGTTGGGTTGCAGGGAGGCGGCGACCTGTCTGAAGGTGCAGGTTCGACGGCTCCGCGGGTGCCAGCGAGGGCAGGCGTCGCGGCTGTGGGGGTCGCTGCGAGGGTCGCTGCGAGGGTCGCTGCGGTGATCGCCTCGGTGGTGATCGGGTGGGTGGCGGTTCGACCGGCGGCGCAGGGGCCCGTGGACCGTACGGGCGGGACTCCCTCGCGGGTCGTGCCGGCGGTGACTTTGCCCGCGCTTGTGCCGGGGCCGGCGGCGGTCGCGTCGGCGCCGGCCGTGGTCCCGGCGGTCGAGGCCCCCGCGCAGGTGGCCGGGACCCCGCCTCCGCAGCCCGTGGTGGGGCCACGTCATCCCGACAAGAAAAGGCGGCGCGACGGTGGTACAAGGCGAGACGCACGTCCACCGCGAACCGGTGGCGAGGCGCCGAAGACCGACCCCCGCGAACCGCAGCTCAAGCCGGATGTGTACGACGAATGACGCGTAAGCTCGCCCTCTGCCTCGCGCTCGTGTTCACGGCCCGGACGGCGGGAGCGGCAGCGCCGACGACCGAGGCGGCGCCCGTGAGCGTCGAGGCGGCGCCCGTGAGCGTCGACGCGGCGCTGGCGAGCGGGGACCTGATGGCCGCGCGCGAGCAGGCCGAGGCGGCGCGCAAGGTGAGCCCGGACGTGGCGAGCTGGGCGGCGGAGGCGGAGGTGTGCGAGCGCCTCGCCGACCTCGCGTGCGCGAAGGCGGCGCGGACCCAACAGCGCGCGCTGACGAGGGCCAACTCCCCCGAGCGGGCGGCGATCGACGCGAAGTTGGCTGCGCTCGAGGACATGTCCCGGGGGACAGTCGAGGGCGAACCGCGCTCGAAGCACCGCGCCGAGCTCGACCGGGCGCGCAGCGGACGCGAGGTCGTCGCGCCGGTGAAGCCGAGGCCTGACCTGGCCCCGAGCAAGCCAGCGCCGCCGCGCGAGCGCATCGTGACGAAGTGGTACTTCTGGGTCACGCTCGGGGCGATCGCGGCGTCGGCGGTGGCGATCACGGTGATCGGGGTCAAGGCGGCGCGCGACGAGCAGAACGGTGAGCCCAAGGCGAGCGCCGGACGCGTACGCCTGGATCAGGGCCTCGGGATCAGGTTCTGAGCGGCCGGGTCACGGAGGTGACGATGACGGATACCATGCAGCGATTGCAGGCGTGGTACGCGAGCATGTGCGACGGCGACTGGGAGCACGAGTGTGGCGTTCGCATCGAGACCATCGATAATCCGGGATGGAGCGTTCGGATCGACGTGCGCGACACGGACCTCGAGATCGACGAGTTCGTGGCGGTCCGCGTCGATCGGAGCGACGAGGACTGGATCGTCTGCGAGATCAAGGCCGGGTTTTTTGAGGGGCACGGCGGTGCCGACAACCTGCGGGAGATCGTCGAGGTCTTCCTGCGCTGGGCGAAGATGTGAGCGGGATGAAGATGATGCTGGCCGGTGCGCCACGCGCACGTCCGAGGTTCACGTCTTTTGAGCGAGGCGGCGCGCCTGTTCGGCCTCCAGCCAGGCGAGGTCCGCGGCGTCCTGGAGCGCCTTGCTCGAGCCGGGCGGACGTAGCGGCGCCGCGGCTCGTTTTGCTGCGATCAGCTCGGCGAGACCGAGGACCTCGGTTGCGATCCCGAAGGTCCGGGCGGCCATCCGGCCATGCCAGGCTTGCTCGAAGGTCAAGCCCGCGAGCCTCGTGTGAATGTCGATCCGGTCGGGCTCGACCCCCATGTAGAACCCGGTCCGCTGGGTTGCGAGCTCCTCCGGGGAGACGCCGAAGTAGCTCAGCGATACGGCCGCGAAGTCGCGGAGCGCCACAACGAGCCGTTCGGCATTCTCGATATTCGGCTCGATCCACGTGTCGAGGTCGCCGGTGGCACGGATGTGCCCATGCGACGCCATCGCATAGGCGCCGACGAGCAGATGCTTAACGCCGGCCGCCGACAAGGCGGTTAGGAAGTCCCTGAAGTCGTCGTCGGACATCGTCGGCGGGGAGACAGGTGTAGGCGCGGCGGCTGAGGCGGCGCAGCACCTCCATCCGCTCACCCGGGGTCATGTCGCGGTAATCGAGACCCTCCTCGGGGAAGCCGCCCGGGTCCTCGACGCGGCCGCCCTGCAGAAACTTGCTGCGTGGGACCTGGGTGCGCTCCGCCATGCCAGGCACGCTACTGCCACCCGCAGGTCCGTGCAAGCGAGCGGTCGGGGCGCCGGGGCTCGTGGTCGGTCATGCGTCGGGGAGCGGGGCGGCGGCGTCGGTCTGGGCGTGGACGAGCTTGCGGGGGGCCTGGTGCTCCAGCTCGTCGAGCATCGTCTGCATG
>JAYUXQ010000388.1:0-1875 GCA_043752905.1 Nannocystis sp.
AGCTCGCCGACATCACCATCACCATCCCCGTCGTCGCCGCCACCTGCCCGCAGCGCAGCCATCGCCTCGAAGTCGCGTTCATCATCACGGGCCTCCACCTCGCACCCTAGCAAGAAGCGGGCCCTCCACCTCGCGCCATCTTCGCCGGCTGCTTTCCGCAGCCGCGCGCGCGGCCCCGTGCGCATTCGCGCCGCGTTGGTGTTAGTGTGCGCCGCCCGACCCCCCGGTCGTCCTCCGTCATGGCCCTCGAGCTCCACTTCGATCACGGCACCCTCGTGGCCCCTGGCGCCCTGCCACCGGACGAGCGTCTGGCTCAACTGCTGCCGCACGACAGCCGCACTGGCAACCATCGCGCCCCGGCCCACCGCTACCGCGAGATCGTCGGCCGCCTGCACAAGAGCGGCGTCGCGTATCAGGACCTCGCCAGGCAATACGAGCGCATCGAGCTCCCGCTGGCCGCCCCGCTCGCCCCGTTCCCGCACCAGCAAGCATCGCTCGACGCCTGGGTCGCCGGTGGGTGCACCGGCATCGTCGAGCTGCCGACCGGCGCCGGCAAGACCCTCCTCGCCGTGCTGGCGATCCAGCACGTCGGGCGCCCCACGCTGATCGTCGTCCCGACGATCGACCTCATGCTGCAATGGCAGCAGGTCTTGCAAAAATGGTTCGATCGCCCGATCGGCATGCTCGGCGGCGGCACCCACGACCGCCGCGAGCTGACCGTCACCACCTACGACTCCGCGGCCGCACAGACCGAGTTCCACGGTAACCGCTTCGGCCTGCTGATCTGCGACGAGTGCCATCATTTGCCCGCGCCCGCGTATCGCTTCATCGCCGCCGGCTCGATCGCGCCGTACCGCCTCGGCCTGACCGCCACCCTCGATCGCACCGACGGCGGCGAGGCGATCGCCATGGAGCTGCTCGGCCCGGTCCGCTTCCGCGCCAGCATCGACGAGCTCGAGGGCAGCTACCTCGCCCCCTATGAAATTCACACGATCGAGGTCGCCCTCTCCGAGGAGGAGCAGCTGCGCTATGACGAGTGTCGCGCGATCTACGTCGACGCCCTGCGCAGCAGCGGCGTCTCGCTCAATCATCCCAGCGGCTGGGCCCACTTCATCGCCCACTGCTATCGCACCGAGGAGGGCCGCGTCGCCTTCCAGGCATACCGCGACCAGCGACGCATCGCCTTCACCGCCCAGTCCAAGGTCGAGACCCTGTGGCGCGTGCTCGCCCGCCACCGCAACGACCACATCCTCGTGTTCACCGAGGACAACGACACCGTCTATCGCCTCTCGCGCCTCCTGATGCTCCCGGTCATCACCCACCAGACCAAGCCCGCCGAGCGCGTCGAGCTCCTGCGCGGCTTCGCCTGCGGCGACCTGCCCGTCCTGCTGACCAGCAAGGTGCTCAACGAGGGCGTCGACGTCCCGGACGCCAACGTCGGCGTCATCCTCTCCGGCAACGGCAGCGTCCGCGAGCACGTGCAACGCCTCGGACGCATCCTGCGCAAGCGCGAGGGCAAACGCGCCACCCTCTACGAGATCTGCACCGCCGTCGCCGCCGAGGGCCGCATCAGCGAGCGCCGCCGGCAGCACCGCGCCTACCAGCGCAGCGAGCCCGTCCCGCACCACCACCTCCCCGACGTCGACCCCGACTTCGAGACCGGCCTCGAGACCTCCGGCTATCCCACGGATGCCACCAGCGAGCCCGACCCGTCCGCCAGCTCCTCCGCCGGCGCCTCCGGCATATGGGGCCCCCCCGACGACGCCACGGAGCCCGGCGCATGCTGACCCGCGAGCTGCTCATCTATCGCCGCGTCAAGGGCAACCTGCGCCCCACCTTCGTCGACAGCAAACACGAGGACCACCTCGCCCTCGC
>JAYUXQ010000389.1:0-4830 GCA_043752905.1 Nannocystis sp.
ACCGCGCCGCGTTGTCCGTCCAGCACGACCACGGCCTCGCGCTCGAGCGCAGCCGGCGGTTGCTGGTCGCCAACAACGACCTCCCGAACCTCATCCGCCTGCTCGAGGACCAGCTCCAGCATGCCAGCGGCCCCAACAAGGCCGCCTTGCTGGTCCAGCTCGCGCGCCTGCACCTCGGGACAGGTGACTTCGAGCGCGCGCGCGGCAGCTACGAGACCGCCGCCGAGGTCTCCCCCGACGACGGCGTCATCTTGCGCGAGTACAAGACCCTCCTGCGCAAGCTCGGCGACACCACCACCCTGCCGACCCTGCGCCTGCGGCTGGCCCGGACCTCCGAGGACACGCATTACAAGGCCACGTTGTTGGTCGAGTCGGCCGAGGTCCTGTTGCAGTCCGAGGCCCCCGAGGACCGCGAGTTCGCGGCCGGTGCGATCCTCGGCGCCCTGCGCGAGGATCCGGGCAACCCCTACGCAGTGCGCTTGCTCGAGGGCCTGCTCAGCGACCCCAACTCGCCGCTGGCGATGACCGACGCCGTCGGGGCCCGGGCCGTGCGCGCCCAGTCGGACTCCGAGCGCGCCATCTTCTACCTCGAGAGCGCCGAGCTGCTCGAGCACGCTGGAGCCCTCAACGAGGCCCAGCGGGCCTATCGCGCGGCGCTGCGGGCCCTCCCCGGCCTCGCGCCCGCCGACATGGGCCTGTCGCGTCTGTCGACCGGCACCGCGCTCGAGCAGGCCCAGCCCAAGCAAAAGACCGTCTCGGTGCACACCTTGATGGCCGAGGCCCGCGACGCGGCCGTACGCGCCGGCACCACCGGCAAGCCCGACGACGCCGAGCTCGCGCTCAATCTCCTCGGCCAGATCCTCGGCCGCGATCCTCACTACCGCGACGCGATCGGCCTGACCCGCGCGCTCGCCACCCAGCTGACGGATCCCACGCCCGCGGTCAACCTCCTCAGCACCGTGTTCGGCCGGATCAGCGACCCTGGCCTGCGCTACGAGCTCGGCGTGTTCCTCGGCGAGCAGTCCGGCATCGACGAGGACGCGATCGCCTACTTCACCGTCGCCGCCCAGGCCCGCCCGGACGGCAAGCAGGCGCTGCGCGGCCTGGTGCGCTGCTATCAACAGCTCGGACGCGAGGCCGAGTCGGCCAACGCGATGGAGCAGCTGCTCGCCCTCTACGACCCCGGCGAGCCGTCCGCGGTCGACCTGCGCCTGATCCTCGCCGGCATCCTCGCGCAGTCGCAAGAGACCATGGGCCGCGCCCTCGATCACGCGCGCATCGTCCTCGCGGCCCGCGGCGACGACCCGCGCGCGATCCAGCTGATGGCCAACCTGCTCGAGCGCAACAAGCTCCCGGCAGAGGCCGCCGACATCCTCGACCGCCTCGCCGCCCGCGAGCGCGACCCGGACCGCCTGCACGACCTGTACATGCAACGGGCCAAGCTGCTGGCCGACGTCCCCGGGCGCGAGGCCCAGGCGCTCGCCGCCGTCGAGAAGGCCGCCGAGCTCGGCCCCGGCAACCGCACGACGATCCTGCTGCTCATCCGTCTGCTCGAGCGCAGTGGTCAGGTCGACCGCGTCGCCGCCTACCTCGACCCGATCCGCGCCGCCATGCTCGCCAGCATCGGCCGCGGCACCGTCGCGCCGACCGACATCCGCATGCTCGCCGAGGTCGCCGCGCGCCCGAACCCCGCGCTGGCGCAGATGGCCAGGTTGCTGTGCTACGCGATCGAGCCCAACTCGGCCCCGCCCCCCGAGGGCCACATGCGGGCCGCGACCGTCAACGGCATCCAGCAGGTGCTTGCGACCCCGACGCTGCGCCAGCAGCTGCTCTCGCCCGGCGAGTCGGCCGACATCAACGACCTGCTCGCCTGCGTCGAGTCGGCGATGGACCGCATGTACGTCGAGTTCACCGGCCTCGGCCCCGACGAGATCGTGCCGGTCCCGCCGGCCGTCGACGCCCTCGCCTTCTCGGTCGCGCTGCAGAACTGGGCCCGCCTCGTCGGCCTCACCGACCTCGCCCTGCGCGCCACCTCGGTCAACAACACCGTCGCCTTGCTCGAGGAGGGCGACGACCCGACCCTGCGCCTCGGCATGAACCTGTGGCTGCGCGGCGACAGCGTCGCCTGGCGGGGCCTCGCCGCGCTCGCGCTGGCCCGTCGCGCCCTCGGCGGCGGCAAGGTCCGCGCGCTCGTCCCGGTCGAGCTCGACCTGATGCTCGCGGCCAGCTTCGAGGTCACCAAGGTGTTCAACGCGATCACGGCCGACCCCGACACCCGGCGCCTGCGCGACCTGACCAACAACCTCGGCAAGAACCTCCCGCGACGCCAGCGTCGTCCGCTGCTGCGCATCTGCCAGGCGCTCTCCAGCACCCACTTCGAGCCGGCCACGACCGCCCGCGCCACGATGGCCACGGACCTGCGCATGGCGTTGCTGTTGTCGGGCGACGTCAGCGGCTGCCTCGCCGCCGCCTGCCTGCTCGACGGCTTCGCCAACGGCAGCCTCAAGCAGCGCATCAGCCTCAGCCGCACCGCGCAGGAGCTCGCGGTGTTCATGCTCAGCGACGCCTACCTGGCGCTGCGCCGCCAGATGTCGGTCTGACAGGTCCCGAGACCTCGAAAACCGGACACCCTTGTGCCATCCTGGCCGCGTGATCCGCCGTACAGCCTCGACGGCTTCGACCCGGGTGCAGTGCGGGTGCTGCAGCTCGACGAACGTGGACGGACGAAGTGCAAGGCGCTGACCGACCACCCGGACTGGCCGCGCTGGCGCGACTACATGAACCCGGGCGAGTTCTGGAGCTCGGTCGGCGAGGACTGGATCTTCGGTGAGCGCGATGGCTCTGCCTGAGCTTCCGCTGCACTTCGCGGTCGCCGGCGAGGACGAGGCCCATCACTTCGTCGTCACGACCCTGACGGATCGAGTGCTGGCGCAGCACATCACGTGGCTCGGCGATGTCATCGAGTCCTGCCGTATCTGGTGCGCGTCGTCGGATGGCCGCCCGTGGTCGCTCTTCACGCGCGCGCGCAAGCAGGTCCGCGCGCGCGACCTCCGAAGTAGCCTCCCGACCGGCCACTTCAGCCGCGGCGAACCCGGGCAACTCGACGCCCGCTTCGCGCGGGCCCAGCTCCACCTTTGGAAGGGTCGCGGCCGGTTCGGCAGCGACCCGGCCGAAGCTCACTGCGGGACGATCTTCGCGCAGCAGCCGGTCTGGCAGAACTCGCCGCCGACACAGTCGGTCTCGTCGATGCACGACACCCCGTTCATGCAGCTGGGCGTGTTGTTGCACTCGACCGGCAGGTCGTCGATCGTCTGACCGAAGCACAGCTCGCAGTTCTTGGTGTCGCAGGGGTTGGCGCACTGGTCGAAGAACGTGCAGGTGTTGCAGGCCGCCAGGTTGTTGAGCGAGCAGTTCAACCCCGAGTTGAGGTAGTAGAACTTGTTGGCGATGTTGCAGCAGCCGAAGCAGTCGCAGCCGTTGGGGATCAGCGGCACACAGAAGTTGAGGCAGGCCGGCGGCAGCTTGGCCATGCACATCTTGATGCTCGCGTCGTAGGCGCAGCCGACGCTGGCGCCCGAGTTCTTCGGGTCACACTTGAGGTTCCACTCGCACATGTCATTGCCGGCGCCGCTGTTGGAGTCCCAGTAGCAGTCGGACTTGCAGTCGAGGTTCTGGCCCGGCAAATTGGTCTGGTACGACTTCTCGGAGTCGTCGCAGGGCGACGTGCACTCCGGGTCCTTGAGGTCGATCTTGCCGTCCATGTCGTCGTCGATGCCGTTGCCGCACTGGTACAGCTTGCCGTCGCACTTGAGCTGCTTGACGCAGAAGTTGCTGCAGCCGTCGTCGTTGATCTTGTTCTTGTCGTCGCAGGTCTCGTTCGGCCCGATCTTGCCGTCGCCGCAGACGTCGAGCTTGCAGTTGAGGTGACAGCCCTTGTTGTCGCCGTTGCCGCCGCCGAAGTCGCACTCCTCGCCGGGACCCTTGTCACCGTCGCCGCACACGTTGATCGTGCAGCTGCCGAGGCAGGGCTTGCCGGTCCCGTTGAGGGCCCCGTCGTCGCACTCCTCCAGGCCCGCGTAGGTCTTGCCGTCGCCGCACAACGCGTCCTTGCAGTCCGACGTGCACTCCGCCGCGTCCGAGTTGAGGTTGCCCTGGTCGCACTGCTCCGGCAGCTGGATGAACTCGTCGCCGCAGATCGCCTTCGTGCAGGTGGTGGTGCACGCGTCCTCGTTGATGTCGTTGCCGTCGTCGCAGGCCTCGCCGACGTTGACCTTGCCGTCGCCGCAGGTCGCCAGCGCGCACCCGGCCGTGCACATGTCGCCGTCCACCACGTTGCCGTCGTCACAGCCCTCCCCCGGGCCCTTGTCGCCGTCGCCACACACGTTGCTCTTGCAGCTCGCCAGACACGGCTGACCGGGGCCGTTGTCGAGCGCGGCGTCGCATTGCTCGCCCGCCGAGACCACCCCGTCGCCGCAGACCGGCAGCGCACACAGGTGCGTACACGCGTCGTCGGGGATCAGGTTGCCGTCGTCGCACGCCTCGCCCGCGTCGACGGTCCCGTCGCCACACTCGGGCGGCGCCTGCCCGGTCTCCCCGGAGCCACCATCGGTGTCGCCCGTCGAACCCGTCGTGCCGCTCGCGTCCGTCGTGCTGGTCCCATCGGTGCTGCTCGCGTCGGTCGTGTCGGTCCCGGTCACCGTGGCCGGCGCGGTCGCCATCGTCGTCGCGCTCGACTCGGTCGCGCCCTCCGTCTGCCCGCCGGTCGCGCTGCCGCCTCCGCCGGTCGTGACAGCGGCCTCGGTCGGCGTCCCACCCGTCGGCGCACCCGTG
>JAYUXQ010000390.1:0-1872 GCA_043752905.1 Nannocystis sp.
GCTGTTCGTCGAGTACCTCGGGCCCGGCGTCGCCGCGTCGCCAGCCGCGATGGCGCCTCCGGGCACCAGGAGCGGCGCGGCCTGAGAGCGAGCCCGATCGCCGGGGCCTGCCTGCTCGCCGGTGCATGCGCGCGCGACGTCTCGCAGCGTTACGAACTTGACGGCCTCACGGTGATCGAGGACTTCGACCAGCCGATCTGCGCGGGCACGTTCCCTTATTTTGAGCGTCGGCTCCGCTGGCTCGAGCAAGAGACCGGGCTGACTCGGGACCCGCGCGAGCCGATCTATCACTGGCTCCGCGAGCCCTCCGAACACTCACCGTGCGGACTGTTGATCGGCTGTGCCAAGGGTCGCGACTTCTACGGCGAGCTGATCGCGTTTAGCCACGAACTCGTGCACGCGCACCTGTATCAGCTCGGCAGCCCGCGGCCGTGGCTCAGCGAGGGCATGGCCGTCATGTTGGAGGACGAACGCAATGGCGCGCCGCATCCCTCGTTCACGCCCTCGGTGTTGGTGGCGATCGACAAGCCGCGCGAGGTCGATTACGACGCGGCTGGCGCGTTCACGACGTACCTGCGCGACCGCTACGGGATGGGCCTCCTGCTGGACTACTACGAGGCGTCCGCGGACACCGACGCGGCGATGTCGATCGTCGTCTTCGGGGACGTCTTTGGAGACAGCTTCGCCGCGGTCGAAGCGGACTATCTCGACGGCGGCGTGCTCGACACGAGCGGATCGCTGGACTGCGACAAGCCGGACGTCGCGTGGGCGGCCGAGACCTGGGAGCACACGTTCCGCCTGGTCTGCGACGAGCCGGACACCATCGGCCCGCAGGTCTCATTCAACGACGACGCCCCGGGCACCTACCTGTGGTCCACCGTCGTGGTTACGGTGCCGGCAGGCTGGCTCTCGCTCACGCTTGATGCTTCGGGACCGACCTGGATCAGCCTGCTCCAGTGCGACGGCGACGAAGCCGTCTATATTGACGCCGGTCAGCCCGACGCACAGGTAAAGCTCGCGGGCGGGCGCTACCTCGTCTACGCCGACGCCTTCGCGGACGAGGAAGCCACCGCGCGGGTCACAGCCCGTCGCCTCCCCGTTGCTCCCGTCTCAGGCCAGCAGGGGGCAGCGCCTGGCCTGCCAAGCCACGGCACGGGTCGCTCCAGGGCCACCCCATGCTCCGCGGAGGCGATCAGCCGGCATATGTGCAGCGCCTCACCCGTGCGCAGATAGGCGGCTCGGCGCCTGCCGACCACGAGCGTGAGCAGGTCCGATACATCGTCCGGTTCAGTTGCCGCTTGCAGCCTCGACTTCGCCAGCCAGTGGGAACCTCCAAGAGATAGTAAGGGCGGCCGCGGTGCCCGACGGGTTTCGCTTCGCGGTCAAGATACCGAAGGAGATCACGCATGTTCGTCGACTCGGGGAGGTCGGTGGCATCGAGGAGACGCTCGACACTTTCCTCGCGGAGGCCGGCGCGCTCGGAGACCGGCTCGGGCCCTTGCGGGTCCAGCTGCCGCCGAGCCTCGGCTTCGTACCCGCGGTGGCCGAGCGCTTCTTCACGGCGCTGCGCCGCCGCGTCGCCGGACCGGTGGTCTGCGAGCCGCGGCACGCGAGCTGGTTCACCGCCCCGGCGGCGCCAGAGAAGGACGCTCGCGCGCCACCTCGCCGTGGGGACGCCGGTGTGGTGCATCTTCGATAACACGGCCGAGGGGGCGGCGGCCGCCGACGCGCTCGGGTTACTGACGCGGCTGGGCGCCACCGATGCGGCGAACGGCTCAGCCGCCGAGCTTGTAGCGCAGCTCACCTGTCTCGAGGGACAGCACGACGCTGGCGTCGGACCACGTGGTGAAGAAGACGCTTTCCCGCGATACG
>JAYUXQ010000391.1:0-4827 GCA_043752905.1 Nannocystis sp.
ACGGCGTCGAGCATGTCGAGCACCGGACCCGGGGCACCGCCGTGCAGGGGACCCTTGAGCGCGCCGATCGCCGCGACGATCGCCGAGACCGCGTCGGACCCGGTCGAGGTGACGACGCGCGCCGCGAAGGTCGAGGCGTTGAGGCCGTGGTCGGCGACGGTGACGAGGTAGGCGTCGAGGCCCGCGATGCGGGCGGCGTCCTGCGGATCTCCGCCGAGCATGCGCAGATAGTCGGCCGCGTGCGACAGCGTCGGGTCCGGCGCGACCGGCCGGCCGCCGTCGCGCACGCGCACCCACGCGGCGGCATACACCGCGATGGCCCCGGTCAACTGCGCGGGCGCGTCGAAGCCAGCCTGCGCCGACAGGTGGGCGGTCGTGGCTCGCAGCGCGTCCATGCCGTCGGCGAGGCCGGTCGCATCACCGGTGGCCGCGAGCCGCTCGAACGCGGCGACGCGCCCCGCGGCGAGCGCCCGCCGCTGTGCCTCGCGGCCGTCCGCGTCGGGCAAGCTGCCCGACCACAGCAGCGCGGCGAGGTCTTCAAAGGTGACCCGCCCCGCGAGCTGCTCGATGTCATGGCCCGCGACCACGAGCCGTCCGCGCTCACCGTCGACCTCGCTGAGCCTGGTCTCCGCCACCACCACGCCCTCGAGCCCGCTCGTCGTCATCGTCGTCGTATCCATCGTCACGCCTCCTGGCCCGGAGCTTGATACCGGCGTCGACGTTGATCAACGTTGATTCGACAATCCATCATCGCCCGCGATATCCTGGTTTGGAGATGACGAACGAGGAGACGAGCTCGCTGTCCGGGCGGGAGGCCGCCGCGCTGCTCGGCGTGAAGCGCGAGACGCTGTACGCCTACGCGAGCCGGGGTTTGTTGCGCAGCGAGCCGGGCGGGCCCGGTCGCGAGCGCCGCTACAACCTCGAGGACCTCGAGCGGCTCAAGGCGCGACGTGACGCCCGCTCCGGTCACGGCCCGGTCGCTGCGGGGGCGCTGCGGTGGGGTGAGCCCGTGCTCGAGTCGGCCCTGACCGCGATCGATCCGACCGGGCCGCGCTATCGCGGGCGGTCTGCGGTCGAGCTGGCCGCGTCGGCGAGCTTCGAGGCGGTCGCCGAGCTGCTGTGGTCCGGCGCGCTGCCGGACGCAGGGCCGCGCTGGGAGGCGGCGGGCGTCGGGCTGCGGGTCGCGTCGCTCACGGCCTTGTTGCCCGGGGACGCCCCGCCGCTCGTGACCCTCGCGCTGGCCGTGGCGGCGCTCGGTGCCGCCGATCCCGGGCGCTTCAACCACGCGAGCGAGGCCGAGAAGGCGCGCGCACGCGGGCTGGTGTTTCGCATGGCCGCGCTCGCGGGCGCAGGCATCGACCCGGGGCAGGTTCGACTGGCGCAGGCCGAGGACGACGTCGCGGGCGCGTTGCTCGTCGCGCTCGGTGTCCCGGCGACCGCGCGTGCGCGACGGTTGATGGCCCGCGCGCTGGTCGTGTGCGCCGACCACGAGCTCAACGCCTCGGCATTCGCGGTGCGCGTCGCGGCCTCGGCCGGCGCCGATCTGTATGCGTGCGTCAGCGCCGGCCTGGCGACGCTGTCCGGGCCGCGTCACGGCGGCGTCGTCGATCGCGTCGAGGCGCTCGTCACGGAGGTCGGTCGCCCCGAGCGCGCGCGCGAGGTCGTGCAGGAGCGGGCCCGTCGCGGCGAGGAGGTCCCGGGCTTTGGCCACCCGCTGTATCCCGCGGGCGATCCACGGGCCGCGCTGTTGCTCGCCGCGGCGATCGAGCACGCCCCGCGCAGCCCGCGGCTGCGCACGCTCGCGGCGATCGTCGCGGCGATGGGCGAGGCGGGGCGCGAGCCGCCGAACCTCGACATCGGCCTCGCGTCGACCGGCGTGGCGCTCGGCCTGCCGCCACGCACCAGCGTGGCGATGTTCGCGGTCGGGCGCGCAGCAGGCTGGATCGCCCACGCCTTCGAGCAGCGGGCCGCCGGCTTCCTGCTGCGCCCGCGCGCCCGCTACGTCGGCCCGTGATCCGGGCTCGACGGGCCGACGGGCGATCAACGATCAATAATCCGACGGCCGGTCAGGCCGGGGGTCGTTCGATGCATGATCCGAGTATCGAGGTCCTGACTCGCGCGGGTCGGGACCGCGTTCGGACCTGTATCGCCGTGGAGCCTCGGCCGGGTCGTTCACTCATCCGCGGCGAGCGAGGTTCGTGCCGCGGCTGGCGAGCGCGTGGGCGATGCCGCTCTGGAGGTTGGCGAGCGTGATGATGCCACGCAGCTCGCTGTGCAGCGCCACGAGGGTCCGGGCGACGTCGGGGCCGATGCCGGTCAGGATGACCTGCGCGCCGAGCAGCCGCGCGGCGCGGGCGACCTTGCAGCGGTCCGTCGGCGACGCGGGGTTCGGCCCGGCGCCGCCGGTAGCCGCACGATCGTTGTCGGGCCTCCCGCGTGCCCTGGGCGATCGCCGCTGAAACATCGTTCGTAGGGCTGCTGGGCCAGGATGTCGAGGTGAGCGGCGACCTCGTGCGCGGCGAAATTGCCGGGTACGGAGGCGTCGCGCAGGTCGAGGTTGTGTCACGATCGCGGCCGATGCAGAGCCTTTATCGCCGACCGTTGCCGCCCGCGCTGGTCGCCTTCGCCGCGCCCGAGGGTCGCGCGTTGTTCGACGCGGCGCGGGCCGAGGGCGGCATGGAGGCGTTTTTTCCGCTGATCGAGCAATTCCATACGCAGGCCGACCCGGCGTTTTGCGGGCTCGGGACGCTGGTGGTCGCGCTCAACGCTCTCGGCGTCGATCCGGGGCGTCTGTGGAAAGGGCCGTGGCGGTGGTTTAGCGAGGAGATGCTCGACTGCTGCAGCCCGCTCGAGCGGGTCCGGGCGCGGGGCATCACGCTCGACGAGCTCGCCTGCCTCGCGCGCTGCAACGGGGCCGCGGCGACGCTCTCGCGCGCGACCGCGGACAACGTGACGGCATTCCGGGCGACGCTTCGCGCAGCGGCCCGCGCATCGGCGGACCCGGTGTTGATCGTCAGCTACGATCGCAGCGTGCTCGGCCAGACCGGCGTGGGCCACTTCTCGCCGATCGGCGGTTATCATGAGGCCAGCGATCACGCGCTCGTCCTCGATGTCGCGCGCTTCAAGTATCCGCCGCACTGGGTGTCGGTCACGGCCCTGCACGCCGCGATGCAGGCCCTCGATCCTGCCACGGGCCGCCCGCGCGGCTGGGTCGAACTGCGCCGCAGTCCGCGGCCGGCGAGCCTGCTGTACACGGCGCGCTGCGTCGGCGACGGCGGCTTCGCGTCGATCCGCGAGGGCCTCGCGCTGCTCAGGGAGGCGGTCGCTCGCGCCCCGACCGACAGTCTGCCGGCGGCCCTGCGATCGATCTTCGCGGTGGCCCGGGACATCCCGGTGATCGTCGAGCACGGCCAGCTCGCGCTCTCCGAGCACGCGGCCGCGGCCGAGGCTTTGCAGGCCGCGCTGCGTGAGACGGCGGTATATCGTCTGGTGGCGGAGGTGGCCCCGCCCGCGTGGCCGGCCGAGGCCGCGACCCTGCTGGCGCTCGCGCTCCCGACGGAGTTGTGGGACCCGCTGCCGGAGTCCTTGCGGGCCGCCTGGCTGGCCGTGCTCGACCCGCGCCAGCTGCCCGCGTCGGTGCGCGCCGAGAGCGAGCACGTGCATGGGCAACTCGCGGATCTGTGCGCGCTCACGGCCGGTTCATGCGAGCGCTACGGCTAGCGTTCGCTCGCGGCCTCACCAGCGACTCAGGACGAGCGGGCCGGGGACGGGCGCGCTGTCCGGCAGCGGCAGTGCCTCCGTGGAGTAGAAGTTGCCGTTGCTGTCGGGGTCGTCGGCGCGGCGGGTCAGTCGGTCAGCTTGCCGGTCTGGAGCTTGCCCTTGTTGATGAAGGTGTTGTCGCAGGCCGGCAGGTCGCACTCGAGGTTCGTATTGGCGACCCGGGTATTGTTGTAGTTGAGGCACAGCGCGCCGTTGGGGCCCCACTCGGCCTCGACGACGTGGGGCGTCGACGGGTCCTCCTGTTGAATTCCCATCGGGTCCTTGATGTGGATCTCGACGCCATTGACGGTGTGCGCCATGCCGTTACCGCAGTAGTCGGCGCGGATCGCCCGCGTGCAGGCCTGATGCGTCTCGGCCAGTGAGATGCCCTCGCGGAGCTGCCACGGCGCGTAACCCCACTCGATGCACTTCGCCAGCGCGGCGCCGCGGCAGGCGAAGGTGATGGCGCTCGAGGGGCGCGGCGAGACGCGGCCGCCCGACGCGGGGTCCCACAGGTCCGTGAGCATCATCGCCTCGGTCGGCGCGTTGTTCTTGTCGACGCACAGCGGCTGCCAGACGTCGCTGGCGTCCTGGATCTGGATGTTGTAGAGCCACACGTCGGGGGCCCCGCTCAGCGGCTTGGCGCTGACGATCTTGGCGCTCTGGCCGGGCATGAACTCGCCATCCTTGATCATGTCGAACTCGAGCTGGGCGCCGCCGAGTTGCCCGCCCGAGAGCTCGTCGCCGGGCTGCGTCTTGACGTGCAGGTTGCTCCCGACCAGCCAGGCCTGCGTGATCACCGGGCCGTTGAGGAAATGCGCCTGCACCAGCTTGATGTTGTTCTGGCCCGAGGGGCCGAGCCAGTACCCATTGAGGCGAAAGCCGTTGAGGCGAAAGCCGTTGAGCTGGAACCCGTTGAGCTGAAAGCCCCGCTCGGTGACGTCGCTGACGTCGCTGACACCGCCGATATCACCGAACTCGCCGATATCGCCGGAGTCCGAATCGCAGCCTGCCATGGCTGTCATTGCTGTCATAGCACCGAGGAGCCATTGGGTGTGTCTCGCCATG
>JAYUXQ010000392.1:0-1868 GCA_043752905.1 Nannocystis sp.
CCGAGGAGCTCGACCGGGCCGCTCATCCGCGGGCCTCCCGTCCGAGGCCGCGAAGGCGCTGCTCGATCTGTGTCTGGCCGGCGCGGGCCATCGGAGCCACCGCCGGGTCCATCGTTGCATAGCGTCGTGACGCCTCGCGCCACACCTGCGCGGCCTCGTGGGCGCGCGCGAGGCCGACGAGTACTACCCCGAGCGACTCGAGCGCCTGGCAGGCGGCGAAGCCGTTGCCGAGCCGGTCGGCGCCCTGTAGCGCGCCGCGCAGGTAGGCCTCGGCGAGGTCGGAGCGGCCCTGTCGTCCCCACGCGCAGCCGAGGTTGTGCAGGATCTGCTGCGCTAACGATGAATTGCTCGCGGCGATCGCCAGGCGCAGCGCATCCTCGTAGGCCCGCTGGGCTGCGGCGAAGTCGCTGCGGCGGTCGTGGGTGGTGCCGAGGTTGAAGGCGGCGAGCGCCTCCTCGCTGGCGTCGCGCTCGGCCGCATAGAAGGCCCGCACCGCCTCGCCGAGGCGCAGGGCCTCGGGGAACTCGCGGCGGGCCGCGGCGAAACCAGCGAGGCCGGCGAGGTGGCGTGCTCGCTCGCGCGGCGACGCGGCCGGGTCATCGGACGCCGCGCGAAGTCCGGCCTCGATCTCGGCCGGCCCGAGCGCGAACTCCCAGCGCACGACCTGCGATATGGATGCGAAGGCGGCTAGCCGCGAGCCCTGGCGGCGGTCGAGGGCGATGACCACGACGCGGCGATCGAGCCGGCGCGTCAGGTCGGCGAGCGCCGCGTCGAAGCCAGGTTTCTCGACGTGGACGTGATCGCCGAACACGAGGAACAGCCGTGCACCGGCCAGCACCGGCGCGTCGAGCAGTTGGGCGCACAGGCCGGTCAGCGCGTCTCGGCCGGCGGGCGGCGGCGGTGCGACCGGTACGTCGGCGGCCGCCGCCGCGGCGCGCAAGGCCGCGGCAGTCCCCGCGACGACATCGCCCGATGCGGGCAGATCGACGCCGACGAAGCGGTCGGGCTGCTGCGGGGTGCGCTCGATGGCGACGAGCAGCTGCGCCGCCATCTTCCAGGCCTCGGGGTCTGCCGCGAGCTGGACGCCGCGGACCTTCGGGTCGGCGAGCACGGCGGCTAGCGCCTGCTTGCGTTCAGCGAGGTATTTGCGGAGAGGCATGCTGCGCGATGCTGAATTTCGACTGTAGGGAGCGTTCGTGGGCCCGTCAACAACGACGCGGAGAGAACGCTGCGGTCACCGGACGGTCCCGGGCTTCGGAGAGTTGATGAGGACGCGCCCGCCGTCGAGTTGGACGTCGCTCTCGGCCTGGAGTTGGACGTCGCCGCGACGGGCTACGTGGCGCTGGGCGAGCGCCTCGCTGCGTAGCTCGCCGACAGCGGCCAGCTCGAGGTCGCCGCCGCTGACGAGGGCGATGCCGTGGGCGGCGCGGACGTCGAGGCGCTCGCAGTCGATGGTGAGCTCGTGGTCGGTGCGGATCGCGAGCGAGGCGCCGCGCAGCTCGATGCGCGGGCCTTCGGGGGCGAGCACAAGTTGGACGCACATCCGGCCGTCAGGGGCGTAGACCTCGAGGGTGCGGTCGTCGTCGGTGACGCGCAGCGCGTAGCCCGTGGTCAGCCGGGTCAGCGCCCGGGGGGCGGAGTCGTCGTCGTGGTGCGGGTCGTGCATCGTGGGCCTAGCAGTTGATGCGGACGGTGGCGCCGCACAGCGAGACGGTGCCGCCGCCGTTGATCGAGACGGCGGCGCTGGCGTTGACGTTGACGTTGCCGGCGTCGACATCGACGGTGCCGCCGAGGATCGTGACCGAGCCGCTGCCATCGATCTTGACGTCCCCGCCGCCGTTGATGTTGACAGCACCGCCGCCGTCGAC
>JAYUXQ010000393.1:0-4817 GCA_043752905.1 Nannocystis sp.
GCGGCTTCGGCAGCGCGACGGCGACGGCGGACCTCGACGGCGACGGCGACCTCGAGATCGTGCTCGGGCGCTCCGCGTTTCACCACGACGGCGGCCAGCTGTTCATCAACGCGGGCGTCGACTTCGGATACCCGCAGGTCGCCGACCTCGACGGTGACGGCATGCCCGAGATCCTCATCGAGACCTCGAACGGGATCACGATGCTCGAGCACGACGGCACGATCAAATACCAGGACCTGCGCCCGACCGGCGCGCCGCCGAGCCCGAGCAACTGGTACCGGCCGTCGACGGTCCACGACTTCGACGGCGACAACAAGGCCGAGTTCGCGCTCAGCTCCTATGACAAGTACGCCGTCTACGAGGGCGATGGCACGATCGTATGGAGCACGACGGTGCTCGACGCGACCGGCATCGCCGGCAGCACCGCCTTCGACTTCCTCGGCGACGGGATCGCCGAGGCGATGTACGCCGACGAGACCAGTCTCTACGCCTACGACGGCAAGACCGGCGCCGTGCTGCTGCAGGTGCCGCGCAGTAGCGGCACGATCATCGAGTACCCGGTCGTCGCGGACGTCGACAACGACGGCTCCGCCGAGGTGCTCGTCGTCTCCAACGAGAGCTACGTCGCCATGCAGACCGCGCCGGCCCTGCAGGTGATCCGCGACAAGGGCGACCGCTGGATCCCCGCGCGCCGGATCTGGAACCAGCACACCTATCACGTGACGAATGTGCGCGAGGACGGCACGATCCCGCAGTTCGAGAAGCCGCACTGGAAGGGCCTCAACACCTACCGCACGCAAGCCCAGGTCGGCGTCGGCGGCATCTGCAAGCCGATGCCGCCAGGGTGAGCCTGTCGTCTCAGCCCGCCTCGTAGACCCGCCGCAGCTCGGTCCGCGCGTCGTGGATCGATGGAGGCACCACGTCTCTGCGAGCTGGCGGCCGGCAGCGCCGAGGTCGTCGCGCAACGTTCGCCATTGCGGCGACTCCTTGTAATCTTTCGCCTCGTCAATGGGACGGGCAGCCGGGCAGCAGAAGTGCACGTACCAGTTCTCGGCCTCGAGCGTGGGCACGACGTAGGCGATGCGCTCGCCGGCCTGGCGCTCGGCGAGCCCGGCCGTGCGCAGCAGGGCGTCGAGGCGACGTTTGCGTCCCTCGCGGCCGAGCGCGTCCGCGTCGATGACGACCAGGAGCCCGATGTTGTGTTGATAGTTCATCTCACGAAGACCGCGGACCTCGGCGACCAGTTGCCGCTCGACGGCCGTGCAGTCACCGCAGCGTTTGTATTCGACATCACGCGGTCCGAGACCGAGACGTCGCAGCAGGTGTCGCAGCAGGTGTCGCAGCAGGCGCTCGTGCGCGGCGTCCTCGAACAGCGCGACGACGCGGACTCTACGGGGCACCGCTGGCCCCTCGTATGAGCGCGTCCGACAGCGTGATGCCGACCGGGCGGGGCGTGCCGACGACGCGGACGTAGCCGCCGTCGTCGCGCGCGAGCCGGACCGCGTCCTCGTGGCCGAGGAAGTCGATGATCTCGCGCGAGTGCGAGATGATGAAACACTGGCGCCCGTCGCCGTCCTCGAGCGCGTCCAGCAGCGTCACGAGCCACGGCTGGATCTCCGCCAACGCGACGAAGTTGTCGGGCTCGTCGAAGCACAGCACCGTCGCCTCCTCCATCACGGCGTGGAGCATCGTGTACAGGATGATCAGTGCGCGCTGGCCGTCCGACAGGGCGTCGAAGTCGATTGTGAAGGCGGCCGCGCTGGCGAACGAGAACTCCGCCGCGAGCACCTTGGCCCGTCCGCTCGCCAGCTTCTTCAGGTAGCGCAGGCCGGGCATGATCTCGCGCAGGGCCTCGAGCGCCTTGACGACGACGCCCGGATCTTCATCGGAGATGTATCGGAACCAGGAGGCGAAGTTCTCGGCGTCGCGTGCGAGGAACTGCGAGTCCAGTCGGCTCGAAGCGCCGACCCGACGGGGGTCGATCTTCAAGATCCAGATGCGATGGACGAAGGTCTTGAACCACAAGACGTGTTTGTGGAGGCGCTTCGAGTCCACCGCGGCGAGGAACGAGCGCTTCGAGTTGTAGGGGAACGATGCCGGCGTTGCGGCGTCGTCGTCGTGACGCAGGGTCACGCCGAAGGGTGTGCTGAAGTACAGGTCGTCGCCATCGAGGCTGAGGTGCTCCCCGGTGATCCTGGACTCCTCTGTTTCGGGGTCGTGAAGGATCGCCAGCCGATACACGAAGGTGCCACCCGGGCCCTCGACCTCGAGCTCGAAGCGCTGCTCCGTCGAGGCGGTCGTGCGCGCGAGCGTGTGCGCGGGAAAGGCCTCCTCCACCGAGCGGTCGAAGATCAACAGGTCCTGGAGCCCGCCGAGCGCGTCGAACAGCGATGTCTTGCCCGTCCCGTTGTCACCGACTAGCAGGTTACGCCGGCCCGGCCGCAGCTCGAACTCGACGAAGCAGCGATAGTTGTCGATGAAGAGGCGCCGAATCATGGGCTCACGGTGGTCGTAACACGCGCGGCCGTATCCCGCCAAGCGCAGGAGCGCGGGACGGGTCGGCGGCGCCGAACTCGGCTATCGACGACGCACGGAGCGTGGAGCGGAAGGCCTCGGGGATCGGCGTATGATGCGGTCATCCCGGTGCGGGTAACACGTCGTTGCGACGCGTGAGAGGTCGGCTGCGTCACTCGCCGTCAGGCGCTGTCGTCCGCCCGGGGCCGGTCTAGCTGTTCTCCTGGACCAGTCGCAGGTGCGAGCGGCGGTCCTGCATGATCTGCGAGAAGCGCAGCACGGCGCCTTGCAAGGCCCGTAGCGCGCGCACGAAGATGGTGTGCAGGTCGGTGGGATCGGCGAGGAACATCTCGGCGGCGGCCTGGGTGTCGTCGCCCATCACGTAGACCTTGGCGACCTTGATCTCTGCGGTGGCCTCGGCGGCGGCGAGCAGGGCCCGCTGGTGCTCCTGTGGGGTGTCGATGCTCCAGAAATTCGGGAACAGCAGGCGAAAGTAGCCGGGGTCGTCCTCGTCGACCATCAGCCAATAGTTGGCGCCCTCGCAGCGGAACATGACGTCGCCGGCGTCGTCGATCTCGGGGCCGAGGCCCTCGCCCTCGAGGAACGCGACGTACAGCGAAGCGAGCGACACGGTGGCAGGATACGCGAGGCCCGTGGCGGCCCGCAACGTGGCGTGGCAGGCCCGCCGCGGGCCCGGGGCACATCATCGGTCATCGCCGATCGGAATCGCCCGGGGCCGCGCGAGGGCCCACGCGGCGCTCGGGGGCCGGGCCGGTGTCGGCCGGGGTCGGCAGGATCGTGCGCAGGTGGATGTCGATGCCGAGGTCCTGCTGCCAGTGACGCGGGTAACCGAGCGAGACCTCCTCAAAGCGTACGCCGTCGATCCAGTCGGTGCGCCGGGTGTGCAAATGGCCGGTGACGACCACCGCGGCGTGGTAGCGACGATGCCAGTCGTGGGTCGCCCGCGTGCCACACCAGGGGGTGTAGCGCGGGATCCGGGGCAGGTGGATCAGGTCCTCGCGCAGCGGCCAATGGTTGATGAGGATCGTCGGCAGGTCGGGGGCGTGGTCGAGACGCGCCTGCGTGGCGCTCAGTCGTGCGGCGCACCAGTCCGGGACGCTGGCGTGCGGGGCGGCCTCGATGCGAAACTCGTCGGCCGCGATCACGCCGGTCTCGGCGGCCCACTGGCGGGCCTGCGCCTGCGGGACGTCGTCGGGCCGCATGCTGTAGTCGTACAGCAGCAACATCGGCACGAGCAGGTGCGGGCCGCCCTCGCCGGTCCATACGGGGTAAGGGTCCTCGGGCGTCAGCACGCCGTACGACCGGCACAGCGCGACCAGGTGCTCGTACTTGGCGAGGCCGCCGAGCAGCTGGCCCTGCTCGCGCGAGGTCCACAGCTCGTGGTTGCCGGGCACCCACACGAGCTGGCGAAACCGCGGGACGAGGGCGTCGAACACGAAGCGCAGGTGGTCGCCGGTCTCACCGAGGTCGCCGCCGAGGATCAGCCAGTCGTCGGGGCAGGGAGCGAGCGCCGCGAGGGCCTCGCGGTTGACCGCGTAGCCGACGTGGAGGTCGCTGAGGGCGAGCAGGCGCATGATCGAACGAAGGCCGGGTCAGTCGAGGCCAGAGATCACGAGGTTGTCGAAGCGCACGCGCGCCTCCCAGCCGCCGAACGCGAAGTGCTGCTGGCCAGGACCGGCGAGCGGGTCGGGGTCGTCGTAGGTGAGCAGCTCCTCGCCGTCGAGCTCCCAGCGGATCTGGCCGTCGTCACGCGTGAGCACGACGTGATAGCGGCGTCCGGGCTCGACCTTCGGGCGGTTGGCGGTGCGCCGGTCGCCGCCGTGCTCGTCGCGGCGCACCAGCGCGTGGGTGGTGTTGTTCCAGCCGCCGAAGATCATCACGTAGCCGGTCGCCACGTAGCTGGCCGCGCGCGCGAACGACTTGCCGTCGCCGGCGAACTCGACCTTGATGTCGCCCTCGTCGGCGAGCGCGGTCGCGTCGAACTCGATGCGCATGGAGTCCGGCAGCGGGAGCGTCAGCCACACGGGATGGTTGCGCAGGCCCTCGACCTCGAGCGCGCCGTCGACGATGCGCGCGCCCGGTCCGGTGGCGAGCCAGGCCGGGCCGAGCTCGGCGCGCGAGAAGTCATCGGCGAAGATCCGCTCAACATTGCCGGCGCTGGAGTACGTACGCGGGACCTCGGTGAAGAAGCCGTCCACGGCCTCGCAGGCGGGCGCGAGGGCCAGCAGGGCGAGGGGGAGGACAAGCGGCGCGCGCACGGTGTCGCAGGGTATGGCCCGGGC
>JAYUXQ010000394.1:0-4815 GCA_043752905.1 Nannocystis sp.
TGCGGCAGGCTGGCGACGAACTCGACGGCGTCGGGGATCCACCATTTGGGCACGTTCGGGGCGAGGTGTCCGAGCAGCGCGCCCGGGTCGACCTCGGCGCCGGGACGGCGGACGACGACGAGCAGCGGACGTTCGGTCCAGCGCGGGTGGGCGACGCCGATGACGGCGGCCTCGGCGACCCCCGGGAAGCCCATGGCGAGGTTCTCGAGGGCGATCGAGGAGATCCATTCGCCGCCGGATTTGATGACATCCTTCGAGCGGTCGGTGATCTGCATATATGCGTCGCGGTCGATCGTGGCGACGTCACCGGTGCTAAACCAACCGTCGGGGTGGTGCGCGGCCGAGTCGCCCTCCTGCCTGTAATACGCGCTGCACACCCACGCGCCGCGGATCTGGAGGTCACCGGCGGCCGCGCCGTCCTCGGGGAGCGTGGTGCCGGCGTCGTCGACGATGCGAAGCTCGACGCCAAAGGCCGGCCGACCCTGCTTGCGCTGCACCGCCACTTGCTGGTCTCTTGAAAGACTCTTCATCGCCGGCTTGAGCGCGCAGAAGGTGCCGAGCGGGCTGGTCTCGGTCATGCCCCACGCGTGGCGGACCTCGACGCCGAACTCGTCCTGGAACGTGCGGATCATCGACTCGGGCGCGGCCGAGCCGCCGACGATGACGCGCTTGAGCGTACCAAAGCGCAGCTTGTTTTGTTGCAGGTGCGCGAGCAGCATCATCCACACGGTCGGCACGCCCGCGGTCATCGTGACGCGCTCCGACTCGAGCAATTGATACACGCTCTCGCCGTCGAGCTTGGGGCCGGGCATCACGAGCCGCGTGCCGGTCATCGCGGCGGCGTACGGGATCCCCCAGGCATTGACATGGAACATCGGGACCACCGGCAGCACGGTCTCGTTTTCGCCGAGGTTGAAGAGGTCGGGCAGCGCGATCGCAAAGGAGTGCAGGAGCGTCGAGCGATGCGAGTAGAGGACGCCCCTGGGCTCGCCGGTGGTGCCCGACGTGTAACAGAGCGAGGAGGCGGAGTTCTCGTCGAGGGTCGGCCAGGCGAAGCTCGGCTCCTGGGCCGCGAGCAGCTCCTCGTATACGAGCAGGTCCTTCGGGGCGTCGGGGGGCAGGCAATCGCGAGCACACAGCGCTACGACGCCGCGCAATTCGGGGCATTGCGGGGCGAGCTTGGCCACCAGGGGCAAGAATGTCAGGTCGACGAACAGCAGCACGTCGCCAGCGTGGCGCAGCATATAAAGCAGCTGCTCGGGGAACAGACGGGGATTGAGGGTGTGGCAGATCGCGCCGAGGCCGGACACGCCGAAGTAGATCTCGATGTGGCGGTGGGTGTTCCACGCGAGGGTGGCGACGCGGTCGCCGGGGCCGACGCCGAGGGCCTGGAGGGCGTTGGCGAGCCGCTGGGAGCGGGCGTGGACCTGCGCGTATGTGGTGCGATGGATCGGCCCCTCGACGCTGCGGCTGACGATCTCCTGGTCCCCGAATACGCGCGCGGCGTGAAGGATCAACGAGGAGATCAGCAGGGGGGAGTCGGTCATCAGGCCGCGCATGACGCCACGCTAGGGGCGTCGCGCGCGGCCGTCAACCTCCCAGGCGCTCGATGGGCGTTTAGCCCTCGGCCGGCGTGGTGGTGGCCGGGTGACGCAGGGCCCGCAGGAGCAGGGCGGGGATCAGGACGAGCATGACGACCTGGACCACGCCGAGCAGCGGGCTGACCTGCCAAAAGCCGAGCGCGGCCTCGATCTCCTGCTCGGGTTGGCGGGCCCATTCCATGCTGTGGACATAGGCGACGCCCAGGCCCATCGCGCACATGCCGATCCACAGCTTGGCGAGCATGCTCATCGGCAGCGCGGCGACGCGGAGGGTCAGCAGGCCGGCGACGGCGATCGTCCACGCGAGGTACGCGAGGGCGACAGGGCTCTTGATGATCGTGAAGTCCGCGAGGCCGCCCATGCAGCCGACGCACACCGCGAAGAACAGGGCGATGCCAGCGGCGAACTCGGCCATCAGGGGGGCGATCGGGACGCGGCGCAGGACCGTCGGGGTCTCGGACATCGGCACGCGCATCATCAGCAGGATCGACAGCGGCACGAGGACCATGAGGAAGTTGATGAAGTAGAAATCCGGGCCGGACTGGTAGCTCTCCGGGGCGTAGGGGTTGGCCAGCGTGACGAGCACGATGCTGACCACCGCGCCGAGCAGCACCTCGCCGCGGGACAGAGCGGTCGGGGACAGCTCGCCGACCCGGCGCTCGAGCGCACGCATGCCGAGCCAGCCGAAGCACAGCATGCCGAGCGCACCGATGACGACGGCCCAGTGTGCGGTAGCCAGGTGGACGCTGTCGAGGCTGGCGCAGCGCATCGCGGTGCCCGCGGGCAGGAAGCTCTCGAGCAACATGTACGAGGCGGAGGCCTGCGGGAGCAGGGCGAGCACGCCGACGGTGCGACTGGGCAGCTCGAGCGCGAGGGCGGCCCCGAGCATCGTCAGCGGCGCGAGCAGGGCCAGGAGGGTGACGCCGAGCATGCCACTGCTGCGCTGGCGGCCGACGGCGAGGCCGGCGAGCTGCGCGAGCATGGTGAGGAAGGCGCCGCTGGCGAGGCACACGGCGACCATGCCGAGGGCGGGGAGGACGTGGCCGAAGGCGGCGGCGGCGGCGAGGAACAGGAGCAGCTGCGGCGCGGCGAGCAACGCGATGATGGCGGCCGGGCCGAGGGTCATGCCGAGGACGAGCTGGCGGGCGGACAGGGCGGTGCCGGTGAGCGGCTGGAGGGTGTTCTCGTGGACCTCCTGGGCCATCTGCGTGCCGGCGAGGACCGGCGCGAACAGCATGAGGAGGAGCATGGCGAAGCTGCCGGCGACGAGGCCGGTGACGCGGACGGCGTCGATGGCGGTGAGCGGTGAGCGGTAGGTGGTGACCTCGGGGACGATGTCCTGGGCGAGGACATGGCGCAGCGGCTCCTGCATCTCGGCGTCGGACCAGTAGTCCCAGTCGCGCCCGGACTCGAGGCGCTCGAGGCCGTGGCGGGCCATGAAGGCCGCGGCGGACTCGCGCAGGTCGGGGTCGATGGGAAACATGTTCGGATGACGGACGCGGGTGACGAGGTCGAGGCCCTCATGGATGCGCTCGTACACGCGGGTCTCGGCGTCGGTGGATCCGTGGAGCTCGGCGCTGGCGATCGCGCGCAGGCTCTCGCTGCGGGTCAACTTGCGGACGGCGGCCTGCAGGTCCACGAGCTCGTCGGGGTTTCTGGCGAAGATCTTGAACTCCTGACGCTCCTGCAGATACATCGGCCGCTCGAGCTTGAAGCCGACGCGCATCTCGTGCTCGAGCGACCCGGAGCCGAGCGCGAGCCAGCAGCCGATCACGACCGAGAGCATGGCGAGCAGCGCCGCGGCGCCGGCGTAACGGACCTTGCGACCGCCTCGCATGGCGCGGGTGACGAAGGGCAGCGAGGCGGCGTGGAGCTTGCGAGTGAACGACATGACAGATCCTTCGGACAGGGGCGAGGGTCGAGAGTTCCCGGGGCGCGGCACCTTCAGGCCACGCGGTCCTCGGAGATGCGATTGTAGACGTCCTCGAGGCGGCTGCGTACCCGGCTGACGGTGACGACGCGGACGCCCGCACCGACGAGGTCGGCGAGGATGTCTGCCATCAGCTCCTCGCCGCCCTGGACCTGGATGGACAGCGTCTCACAGCCGTCCTCGAAGCCCTCGGACTCGATGAGCGCGCGGCGCCGGACGAGCACCTCGCGGGCAGCGGGCGCGCCGCCGAGCAGGCGCAGCTGGTAGACGAAGCGGCGGACGTCGTAGCGCTCGATGATGTCGGCGACGTCGCCGGCGACCACGAGCTTGCCCTGCTGAAGAATGGCCATCTGATCGCAGAGGTCGTCGAGCTCGCGCAGGATGTGCGAGGAGATCAGCACGGTGACGCCGCGCGCGCGGGTCTGCGAGAGGATCGTGCGCAGGTCGCTGCGCGCGCGCGGGTCGAGGCCGTCGGCCGGCTCGTCGAGGATCAGCAGGCGCGGGCCGTGCAGGAGGCAGCGGGCGATCAGCAGGCGCTGGCGCATGCCCTTCGACAGCGCGCCGCTCGGGGTGTCGCGCTTGTCGCGAAGATCGAAGGTCGTCAGCATGTCCTCGATCGCCAGCTCGAGCGTGGCCTCCGGCAGCGCGAAGCACTGGCCGAAGAACCGCAGATACTCGGACGGCGACATGTGCTTGTACAGCGGGTTGCCGTCGCCCAAAAACCCGATCTGGCGGCGCAACGCGCTCTTGTCGGCCTCGGGCGGCTTGCCGTCGAAGGTGATGCTGCCCTCGCTCGGGCCGAGCACCGTCGACAGCATGCGCAGGGTCGTCGACTTGCCGGCGCCGTTGGGCCCGATGAGGCCGACGATCGATCCGCTGGGGATCGTCAGCGTCAGACCGCGGACGGCCCAGCGCTCGCCGTCGTAGGTCTTCCCGAGGTCCCGCAGCTCGACGCGCATGAGCCTGGCAACGTAGCGCGGATCGAGGTTATTCCGCCAGCCGGCCGATCGGCGTCGGATCGCGCTCCTGGGGCATACTCGGAGCGGGGGGCAGGGCGCCGCCTTGATTAAAAAGCGTCATGCCACCGTGCGGGCCTGCGCCGTGGCGAGTCACCTGCAGGCCGGTTCGCTGCCGGGAGCCGCGGTCGACCACGAATGTGTGCAAGCGTAGGGCTCGCGCTCGGGGCACAGAGGGGATACCCTCGAGCGATGACGTACCGTTCGCTCGGATCCTCTCTCGTGGCCGCACTTACCCTCGCTGCTTGTGGCGATAACGGCGGCGGCG
>JAYUXQ010000395.1:0-4813 GCA_043752905.1 Nannocystis sp.
GGCTGGACGCCGACGCCGCGTGCCTCGGTGCCGACCAGCCCGAGGAGCTCCCAGTGCAGTTTACCGTCTGGATAGAGGCGGGCCACATAACTGCGCGGCTGGTCGTCGTGGTAGGCCGTGCCGACGAGGATGATGTTTTGCGTCGCGTCGACCGCGAGGCCGGTCGGCACGAAGCTGTTCGACTTGAGCCAGGCGAGCTTGGTCCAGTCGCCGTGCGTCTTGCTCCACCCGGCGTCGCTGCTGAGCCACTGTCCCCCCTCGTCATAGCGTCGCAGGGTGCCGATCACCTGGAGGTCGTTCAAGTGAACGCCTGCGGCGAGGACAAAGCCGCCTTGCAGCGCGACGGCCTGCGCCCCACTGAGCAGGCCGTCGTTCGGTTCGATCGTCGTCCACTTGACGGTGCCCGGGTCCTTGACCGTGCTCGCCTGGTACAGCGACGCGGACGCGGTCTGCCCCGCCTCGTCGCGCACGGTCACCGTGATCATGCTGCCGGGGTTGTTATTCGGCCCGCTGGTGACCGGGAAGATCACCGAGCCGTTCGCCGGCCCGCTGGCGATCAACTCGCCGTCGTCCAGGAGATCGGCTGCCACCGCGTCCGCGCTGGCCGTGTAAGTACAGACTGTGGGGCCGACTTCATCGGCGACCTCGGGGTCGCAGACCAGATCGGCGATCGTCGGCGGTGGATCGACCGGCTCGCCGAGCGTGTCGGTGCCACTGCTGGCGGCGGTGTCGTCTGCCGTGGTCGTCGCCCCAGCGCTCCCGCCCTCGCCGGTCGTGCCGCCGCTGCCGCTCGTCGTACCTGATGTGGTCACCGCGTCGCCCGGGGCGGCCCCTGTCGAGGAAGTGGTGGCGCTGGCCGCATCGTCACACCCGGTTGGATCCGTGAATGTGCATGCCTCCAGCTCGACGTCGCCGAAGCACGCGAGCGGGACCGGCAGGGCCAGGCAGGCGACGGCCAGGAGCGGGGCGGAGGGGAGACCGGGGCGTCGGATCATGCCCGCCAGGATAGCGCAAGACCGCGCGTCATGTCGCTCCCCAAATAACCATGGTGGCCAGTGAGGGTTTATTGGAGGCACAGCCCGGGTACGGTCATTTTCCCATACGAGTCACCGATCGAGCATTAGCAATTCGCCGATCACTTTGACCAATTCCTCGGGGTGGATCGGCTTCGATAGGAACATCTGGAAGCCGGCTGCGCGGGCGCGGCGGCGGTCCTCGCCGCGGGCGTAGGCGGTGAGGGCGAGCGCGGGGACGAAGCGGGTCTTCTCGTCGGCGCTGTCGCGGATGCGCTGGATGAGCGAGTAGCCGTCCTCGCCCGGCATGCCGATGTCGCTGACGATCGCGTCGGGGACCTGCTCACGCAGCGCCTCCATCGCCTCGGCGGCCGAGGCGGCGAGGCGGACGCGGGCGCCCGCCGACTCGAGGATCGTTGCGACCAGCTCGCGCGTGTCCTGCTCGTCGTCGACCACCAGCAGCTCGGCGCCGTCGAGGGCCCCCGGGTCGAGCGGGTCGACGACCGTCCAGGTCGGTTCGCTGGTGGTCGACGCAGTCGTCGCGCCGACCGGGAGGCTCACCGTGAAGGTCGCGCCCTGGCCCTCGCCGGGGCTGGCGGCCTCGACGGTGCCGCCGTGCAGCTCGACGATGTGGCGCACGATCGCCAGGCCGAGGCCGAGGCCGCCGTAGGAGCGGGTCGTCGAGGCGTCGCCTTGCAGGAAGCGCTCGAACACATGGGGCAGGAAGGCCGGGGTGATGCCCTTGCCGGTGTCGCGCACCGACAACACGATCTGGCCCGCGCTGCGCGTCGCGCCGAGCTCGACCTTGCCGCCCGCCGGCGTGAACTTGATCGCGTTCGAGAGCAGGTTCCACAGTACCTGCTGCAGGCGCTCGGAGTCGCCGAGCAGCTCGCCGAGCGGGCCGAGCGACGTCACCTGGATCGCCACGCCGCGGGCGCTGGCGGCCGAGCCGACGGTGTTGACGGCCGCCTCGAGCATGCCGGCGACGTTGAGGCGGCGCAGGTCGAGCTGGACCTTGCCGGTGATGATCCGCGAGACGTCGAGGATGTCCTCGACGATGCGGACCTGGGCCCGCGCGTTGCGCTCGATGATCTCGATGCCCTTCTCGACGCGGGCGCGGTCGAACTGTGTGTCGCGCAGGATCCGGGACCAGCCGAGGATCGCCGTCAGCGGGGTGCGCAGCTCGTGCGATACCGTGGCGAGGAACTCGTCCTTCATGCGGTTGGCGGTCTCGGCCCGCTGACGCTCGCGCTCCGACTGCATGCGCGCCTGCTCGGCCACGGTGACCAGCCGCTGGCGCTGGTCGTCGATCTCCTTGAGCTCGGTGATGTCGGCCGCGGCGCCGGTGACATATAACGGCTCCTTCGCGGCGTCGCAGAACACCTTGCCGCGGTCGCGGATCCAGCGGACCGAGCCGTCGGCGCGCAGGACCCGGTGCACCGAGTCGTAGGGGCCGCAGTGGTGCAGGCACCCGGCGAGGCGGGCCTGGACCTGCGCGCGGTCGTCCGGGTGGACCTGCGCGAGGAACTCGGTCATCGTCGGCGTCTCCTGCGAGGCGTCGAGCGCCTCGGGTTCGCCGGGGGCTCGCAGGTCGATCCTCCACGTGATCACATCCGCGGCGGCCGCGGCGAGCCGCAGGCGCTCTTCACGGTCGAGCAGCGCCGACTCCATGCGCACGCGCTCGCTGAGGTCGAGCATCGAGCTGATCATCCGCGTCGGTCGACCGGCCGGGTCGCGCAGGATGTAGCCGCGGTCGTGGACCCGCACGGCGGAGCCGTCGCTGCGCAGAAAGTTGTACTCGTCGGACCACGACTCGCCGGCGCCGGCGAGCACGGCCTTCAGGTGGCCGCTCACGCGCTCGCGGTCGTCGGCATGGATGTGCGCGGTCCACCATTCGAGGGTCGGCGGGACCCCGGCGAGCGGGTGGCCGTGCACGGATTGCAGGGCCTCGCTCCACTCGACGGCGCCGGTCTCGACGTTCCAGTCGCGGATCGCGTCGCGCGTGGCACGACCAACCAGGCGGTAGCGGTCGCGCTGCGCCTCGGCCTCGGCCTCGGCGCGGGCCGCCTGCTCGCGCACGTCGACCAGCAATCCAAGCAGCTCTTCATTTTGCCGCGGCGTGGCCATACCGACCTGGTCGAGGGCGACCGCGGCCTGGTCGGCGAGCGCGGCGAGGGCCCAGCCGTCCTCGTCGGCGAGGGCGCGCGACAGGTGGACCGCGAGGACGCCGGAGACGCGGTCCCGGGTGACCAGTGGCACCGCGAGGATCTCGTCCTGCGGGGCCACGAGCACGCGCGACAGCAGCGCCGCGACGCTCTCCTCGCCCGGCTGCTCGGCGCTGGTGGCCAACGCCGGCTCGACGCCGTGGGAGGCGCGCAGCAGGTACTGGCCTTGCTCGTCGGGGAACAGCAGCACGGCCCGCTGCGCGCCGAGCAGCTCGGCGGCGTGGGGCATCACGATGCGATAGACCTCGTCGGTCGAGAGCACGGAGGTCAGGGCGCGGCTGACCTCCGTGAGGGTACGTAGCTGGCGAAAGCGGCGGCCGTCGACGGCGGCCTGTCTCGCGCGGGTGTCGATCATACGACCCGTGCACCTGCGCTGGTGAGCTCGAGAACATGGACGTCGAGGTCGTGCGCGCTGCCGCGGGTCTTGGTGACGCAGACCGATCGACGGATGCGATTGGTGATCGTGGTGGTGATCCGCACGACGTTGTCGGACATATAACTAAAGAGGCCGTGCAGACCGGTCGCGCTCGCCACGTCGCTGAGCATCGCCTCGGCGGTGACGATGCACGTCGTGCGGTGAATGACGAAGTGCTGCATCAGCGCGTACATGTAATCGTGGAGCCGCTGAGGGTCACCGGCCGCGGTCGACAGGTCGCCGAGCGAGTCGACCACCACCCGCTGGAGCTTGTGCTCGTCGAGCATGCGGAACACTCGATTGATGACGCTGTCGATCTGCAGCTCGACCGGAGACTCGTAGAGCACGTGCAGCCCCCGCCCCTGCGCCTCGCGCATGTCGACGTTGAGCGACCGGAACAGCCGGGCCAGCTGCGTCGGGTTCTCCTGAAAATTGATGTAGAGGCTCGGCTCGCCGCGACGCAGGCCCTCGAGCACGAACTGCGCGCCGATCGTCGTCTTGCCGGCGCCGGTCGGGCCGGTCAGCAGGGTCGTGCTGCCGCGCCACAGGCCCCCGCCGAGCAGCTCGTCGAGCCCGGGCACGCCGGAGGTGACGCGCTCTTCGATCAGCGCATAGGTGCTCGGGACCTCGGGGCTGACGAGGCGTGGGAACACGCGCAGGCCGGATCTCTCGATGCGAAACCCGTGGATGCCCTCGGCGTAGCTGCTACCGCGCAGCTTGAGGACCCGCATGAAGCGCTCGTCGCGGTTGCTGCGCTCCTGACGGAAGAATTGGATGATGCCATCGGCGACGGCGAACTCCGGCTGCAAGCGCGCTTGCTTCTCGTTGTACTCGCCGACCAGGAATACGGTCGTCTCGTAGGCCGCGAGGATCCCGGAGATCTCGTAGAGCACGCGGCGCATCTGCGCCGGCGACGTCGACAGGTCGTGCAGCGCCTTGAACGAGTCGATGACGATGATCTTCGGCGCGTGCTCGCGGATCGCCTCACGCAGGGTGTCCTCCAGCGCGGTGATGCCGTGCTCGGCCAGCTCCGGCGCGATGTCCTGATACACGACCGAGGTGCCGATCTTGAGCTCGTCGTAGAAGTCGAAGCGCTGGAGGTACTTGACGACCTTGGACAGCGGCTCGGACAGCGTCGTCAGGTACAGGACCGGGCGGTC
>JAYUXQ010000396.1:0-1865 GCA_043752905.1 Nannocystis sp.
GTCCAGGGCACGACGCGTGACCACGACGCCGCGCTCATGCATCAGGTGCTCGAGTTCCTGGTCGAGCAGCAGTGGACCGACAACAATTGCTTCGCGTGCACCCCCGACCAGCTGGTCCCCGGCGGCTACTCGGAGTCGGTCGGCTCCCCCGACATGCGCATCGACTACACGCAACACGTGTGGTCCGCCCTCGGCCACGGCGGCCGCGCCCTCGGCCTGCTCCGCACGATCGCACCCGCACCCGCGCCCGCACCCTCGACCCTACCCGCACTCGCGCCCGCGACCGTGCCGGTCACTGCGCCCGCGCCTGCTCCCTCGACCGTGCCCGCGGAGCCACGTCGTGGCGCGTGACCGCGGAGCCGTGTACGCCTGGGCGCTCGGGGCCGTGACGCTCGCGCTCGTGCTGCGCCCGCTGGCCCAGCCCGCGGGAGCCGACTCGTTCCCGCTCTCGAGCTACCCGATGTTCGCCTTCGGTCGCTCCGACGCGATCACCGACGTCCACCACGTCGTCGCCTTCGACGCCGCCGGCAACGGCCGCCCGGTCCCGCCGCGCCTGGTCGCCAACGACGAGGTTTTGCAGGCCGAGGTCAGCCTGCGCCGGGCCGTCCGCGGCGGTCGCAAGACCAGCGCCGCCCTGTGCCACAAGGTCGCGGCGCGCCTCGCTGGCGACCCCGCGTGGGCCGACGTCGTCCACCTCGACCTCCTCAGCGAGCGCTTCGACGCCCTGCGCTACTTCGCCGGCGACACCACCCCGATCAAGGCGCGCCGACGGGCCCGCTGTATCATTCCGCCTACGTGACTGACTCTCCGGACATGTCGGATCGGACATCTCGCGTGCGCCGCATCCTCGCCGCCGTCGACGCCTGGTGGCGCGCCGACGCACCCCCGCAGCGCCTCGCTGCCCTGCGCATGCTCGTCGGCGGCTTCGCGACCATCTACGTCGCCGCGCGGCTCGTCCACCTGATCAGCTTCATCGACTTCCCGACCCACAACTTCGCGCCGGTCGGCGTCGTCTCGCTGCTCTCTCACCCGCTACCCGCCCCGCTCGTGATCGCCGGGGTCGTCCTCACCCTCGTGCTCGCGCCGGCCTTCACGCTCGGCTGGCGGTTCCGCGTCACCGGCCCCGCCTTCGCCTTCGCCTTGCTATGGGTGCTCAGCTACCGCAACAGCTGGGGCATGGTGTTTCACACCGAGAACCTGCTCGTCATCCACGCCCTCGTGCTCGGCCTGACCCGCAGCGCCGACGCCTGGTCGCTCGACGCCCGTCACGCTCGTCTCCCGATCACCCCGCCGCCCCACGCCCATGGCTGGCCGGTCCGCCTGCTCGCGCTCGTCACCGTCGCCACCTACGTGCTCGCCGGCGTCGCCAAGCTGCGCCTCAGCGGTCTCGCGTGGATCGACTCCGACCTGCTGCGCAACTACATCGCCTACGATAACCTGCGCAAGCTCGAGCTCGGCGACGCCTACTCCCCGATCGGCGCCGCGCTCGTGCGTCACGGCTGGCTGTTCCCGCCGCTCGCCGCCACCAGCCTCGCGCTCGAGCTGCTCGCACCGATCGCGCTGCTCGGGCCGCGCCTCGCCCGCGCGTGGGCCCTCGGCGCCTGGGGCTTCCACGTCGGCGTCCTCGCGGTGATGGCGATCTTCTTCCCCTACCCGCTGTCCGGCCTCGGCTTCGCCCCGCTGTTCCAGGTCGAGCGCCTCCCGCTGTGGCGCTGGCTCGGCCTTCGCGCCCCCGCGGACGCCACCTGAGCCCTTGCGCCGGCGCTGCCGGCCTTGCACGATGGTCGGGCCATGAAGCTCCGACTCGCCGTCCTCTCCGTCCTGCTCCTCGCCTGCTCCGACCCCGGGGTCGAGCCGCGCTCGGG
>JAYUXQ010000397.1:0-4811 GCA_043752905.1 Nannocystis sp.
CTGCGGGCCGACGGTGCTCGTCTCGTCGGGGCGCAGGTGATGGTTGGGGCGCACGACGCTCGACGGGATTCGAGGCCCTGGGCCACCCCACGCCAGCCCCAGGCGGCGGTCGTGAGGCCGCCTGCCCGCCGTCCGCCCGTCCATGGCGGGGGGTACTCTGGCCCTTGAGGCATGGCCGTCGTGGCAGGACCTGTCGGACAGGTTAGCAGCGGCCAGAGTGTCCGGGCGTCGACGCGAGGATCCGGTCGCAGGGAAGGGCTCGTCGCCTCAGTCGCACGCGGCAGGGTTTGACCGCGGTGCGGCGGCGTGCGATGCCTGAGCCTGTGCGTGGTGGGGACGACCGGGAGCTCCTTCGATGTTTGTGCGTCGTGCTCGCGGGGGTGCTCGCGGGGTGTGCTCCGGTGGCGAGGGACGGGACTGAGTCGGCGAGGGAGGCGACTGCCCCGGTGCCTGTGGTCGCGCCTGCGGCGAGCCAGTCGGACAGCGACGACCACGACGGCATCGCTGGTGCGGACGACCGCTGCCCCAACGAACCCGAGGTGAAGAATTCGTATGAGGACGCTGACGGGTGCCCCGATATCCTGAGCATCGTCGGGCGCTGGGGTGTACCGGGGGAGACTCCGTTTCATGTGCCGTTCGGCGTGGTGACGGGGCGGACACGGTACCGGGTCGCGCCGACGGAGCGGCCGGCGACGGCGGCGGTCGTGACGGCGAAGGCGCCGATGGCGGTGATCGCTGGTGTCGCCGACGATGGGCATTACGTCCGGGTCCGCGACGCGTTGTCGGACGGGCGGCTACCGCCGCGCGGGGAGATCGACATCGGGGCGATGCTGCAACGCTTCGCGGTGCCGACGAGCGGGGCGGCGGACATCACCGCGGAGGTGGGTCCGTGCCCGTGGGCGCCTGCGCGGCGGTTGTTGCATGTCACGGTGCGAGCGCTCGAGAGCGTCAAGCCGAGGGATCTGGTGCTCCTCGTCGACGTGTCGGACTCGATGCGCAGCGCGGGGCGGCTCACGGAGATCATCAGAGGGATCGAGATGGCGCGGTTCGGTCCGCAGGACCGTGTGGCGCTGGTGACGTACGCCAGCAACGGGGCGGTGCTGCTGGGGCTGACCGCGGCCGTGCGACGGGCGGAGCTGCTCACGGCGGTCGGTCGGCTCGAGCAGCGCACGCCGGGGAAGAGCCTCGGGCTGACGGAAGCATACGCGCTGCTGCCGGCGCAGGACGAGGGGCGCACACGGCGGGTCGTGGTGATCAGCGACGGTGACTACCAGTTCGGGCCGTACACGGATGACAAGTGGCCGCAGGTCGTCGAGCCGCTGATCACGGCGCAGGTCGGCAAGGGGGTGGAGATGGCGGTCGTGCAGGTCGGTCCGGCCGAGGACGTGTGGCCGTCCGGGTGCGAGATGGCGAAGCTCGGTGGAGGGACGTGCGCCCTGGCCACCAGCGCGGTCGACATCGCCGACGCGCTGATCCGTGTCGGTACACCAGCGACGGAGGTTGCGCGAGATGTGCGGGTGCGGGTGCGCTTCGATGCGGTGCAGGTACGCAGCTATCGACCGCTGCACGGTGATCCGCTGTGGCTTGCGGGATCGGTGGAGGGGCAGTCGTTACGAGCGGGCGAGGTGTGGACAGGGCTGTTCGAGCTGACGCTGGCACGGCCGCGGTCGGGGCCGCTGGCGACCGTCACGGCGAAGGGGGAGGGGCTGACGTTGCAGGGCGCGGCCCAGGCTTCGGCGGCCACGTCCGACGAGTTTCGCACGGCCGCGGCGGTCGCGTGGCTCGGGTTGTTGCTGCGGGATCCGGTGCCGCAGGCCAAGAAGCAGTACGAGCAATTGCTCGCGCTGGCCCGCGGGGCCGAAGGAGGGCGTCGTGAGCGGCAGGAGCTGGTGACTGTGATCGGTGAGATGCTTCGGCGGCGCGACGAGCTCGAGGCACAGCGGGCGGAGATTACGGCGTTCGAGCGGGCGCACCCGACGGCGCCGCTGCCGGCGTCGGCTGTGCCGTACGCGCGGCAGATCGGGCTGATGCTGAGGATCTACAAAGATCAGCCGATGCGGTTCGTCGGTCACGCCGGCCGCGGGGAGGCGCGCTCGCGGGGCGAGCTGCGGGCGATCTCCGACGCGCGCGCGTGGGCGGTAGTGAAGCACCTCGTGACGGTCGAGGGCATCCCTCCGGAGCTCCTCACGGTGCGCAGCGCGGGCGACGATGCGGTGGACGACCGGGACATCCGGGCCGTCGTGTGGGAGGTGCCGCAATGAGACGCGGACTCCGCTGCGGGCTATGAGGGCGTTGCACCGCTGTCGTGTCCGCCCCGCGTCGCCCCACTGTGATCTGGCACCGGGTACAGGGCCGCATCGTCGGGCAGCTTGCGCTCGCGCGTCGAGCCCCGCGCGTGAGACCGACGCGCCGCGGGAGGCGAGGCCGAGGGTTGCTTGACCGCGGTGCCAAGGTGTGCCTCGATAGCCGCTATTTACGTTTGCCTGCATGGCCGACAGCGTCACTCACCGGGTGCCACGCGGCAAGGCCGTCGAAAATGCTGGTGTCTCGTGATCGTGTTTATGATTCAACGGACTGGATCGATATCTCGTGCGGACGACATGGGTGCGAATATGCGCGCTCGGTGGTGCGCGTAATCGCCATAACCGAGGCCAAGTTTGCGGCTCGACGCGACGTTCGAGCCCCGGGTTTCCTGATATCCAGAGATTGCAGCGCATACCGTGACGCGCTGCCTGGAGAGATCATGCCCACTGTTAAGCCAACCGCTGTAGCGAAGCCAGCGAAGTCCACCACGAAGGCGTCGGCCCGAAAGGCCGCCACCAGCAATATCGACGCCGGGGCGGCGCCGGTGGAGCCCGCGGCGCGCATCGCTGCCCTCGCGGATCTACTCAGGCAATACAAGGACGCTTACTACAACGGCCAGCCGCAGGTGTCGGACGCGGCCTACGATCAACTCGAGGACGAGCTGCGGGCTCTCGACGCCGATCACCCCGTATTGGCCAGCGTGGGCGCCCCTGTGCCCGCCAGGGCCAGGCCGCGGGCCGCGGGCGCTCCGGTCACCGAATGGGAGAAGGCCCAGCACAAGATCCCGATGGGGTCGCTCAACAAGGCCGTGGACGAGGCCGAGTTCCAGACCTGGGTGGCGCGCTGCGAGGAGTATGCCGCGAGGGAGAAGCTCCCGGGGGTGCAGGGCGACCTGTTCGTCACCGAGAAGCTCGACGGCATCTCGCTCGAGGTCATCTACGAGCATGGGGTCATGACGGAGGCGATCACCCGCGGTGACGGCCAGATCGGGGAGCGGATCACCGCCAACGTGGCGAGGATGAAGGGCGTGCCGCCGCGGCTCAAGGAGCCGCTGAGCGTCTCCGTGCGCGGGGAGATCATCCTCAAGCTGACGGACATGAAGCGTTCGTTTCCGAACGCCTCCAACGCGCGGAACATGGCGTCGGGCACGGCCAAGCGGTTCGATGGTGTCGGCTGCGAGCACCTCACCGTGTTGTTCTACGATCTGGAGGGCGAGGACGCTGCCGACGAGGTCCACAAGTTCATACGCCTCCAGCAATTGGGCTTCGAGACGCCCAATCTCTATCCCACCGATGCGGCCGGGGTGTCGAGGCTCTACCAGCAATACGCTGCCAGCAAGCGGGTCGCGCTGGACTACGATATCGACGGGCTGGTCATCCGCTGCAACCCGGTCCGCACGCAGGCGCTGCTGGGCGAGCTGGGCGGGCGCCCGCGGGCGGCCGTCGCGCTCAAGTTCGCCTCGCAGACCAAGGTGACCCGGCTCAACCGCATCGTCTGGGACACCGGTGACTCGGGCCGCGTCACGCCGATCGCGGAGTTCGACCTGGTGTGGATCGGTGGCGCGCACCTGGAGCGCGCCAGCCTACACAACGTCTCCAACGTCAAGGCGCTGGGTATCTCCGAGGGCGACGAGATCCTGGTGTCGCGCCGCAATGACGTCATCCCGCAGGTCGAGGAGGTGGTCGTCAAGCACGGCCCGCCAGCGGTCATCCCCACGACTTGCGGTGTATGCCAGAGCAAGCTGGTGACCGAGGGCGAGTTCATCTCGTGTCGTAATAACGAGTGCCGGGCGGTCGTCGAGGGCCGCATCAAAAATTGGGTCGAGGCCCAGGACGTGCACGATTTCGGCGGACACATCATCGGCGAGCTGGTGCGAGCCAGGCTGGTCAAGGAGCCGAGCGACCTTTATAAACTCAAGGTCGAGGATGTCGCCAGGCTCGAGCACATGGGTGCGACCAGCGCCAAGAAGATCCTCGCCAATCTTCGGGCCAAGCTGCCGCTGACCCTGCCGCTGTTCCTGGCCTCGCTGGGCATCGAGCACTTCGCGCTGCTGACGGCCAAGCTCATCGTCGGCCACGGCTTCGATACTTTGGAGAAGATCCGCCAGGCCACCGAGGCGCAGCTCACCGCGATCCCCGGCCTGGGCCCGAGCAAGGCGAGGGTGGTGGTCGCGGGATTGAAGGCTCGCTGCGCCGAGATCGAGAGGTTGCTGGCGGTCGGGGTGGTGCCGGTGGCCCCGACCCACGGCGGGCCGCTGGTGGGGCTGAGCTTCTGCTTCACCGGGGCGCTCTCGCGGCCCCGCAAGGAGCTCGAGGACCTGGTCGAGAAGCACGGCGGCAGCCTGCTCTCGGGGGTCACCAGGGACCTCAAGTATCTCGTGATGTCCGACCCGAACTCGGGCTCCAGCAAGGCCGAGAAGGCCAGGAAGTACGGCACGAAGTGCATCGACGAGGCCGAGTTCTTGCGGATCGTCGCGGAGGCCGTGGCCAGGTGATCGACGGCTTCAT
>JAYUXQ010000398.1:0-4806 GCA_043752905.1 Nannocystis sp.
ACCCGCACCGGCTCGCTCGCGCCGAAGATCCCGGCCTGGACCTGCGCGAACATCCGCTGGAATTCCAGCGGTCGCGGCGCGGGTGTCGGCTCGATCGGAGACATCGCAGGTCGGGGCACGAACGCCGTGATGGTTCGCTTCGGTCTGGACACTCCTGTCGCAGAGGGAAACAACATGCATTCATCGTCCACCGAACACTCCGTGCTCATCGCCCTGCGCGAACTCGACAGCCTCGAGCAGCAGCGCCGCGACCAGCTCGCCGCCCGCGACCGCGCCGCCTCGGCAGCAGAGGCCGCCGCAAGGGCCGAGGTCGAGGCCCGCACGCGCGCCGAGCTGGCCGCCAGAGCCCGCGCCGTCGCCGACGCCGGGGCCGAGGCCGAGGCCGAGCGAGCCCGCCGGGCCCATGCGCTGCACCTGCGCAACCTCGAGATCGAGGCCGAGGTCCAGCGCGAGCGCGACGCCCGGATCGTGCGCGTCCAGGCCGAGATCGACGGTCAGCTGCGCAGCCACAGCCGCCGCGAGATGGCCGGACAGCGCATCGCCGGCGCGGTGCTGCTGGCCGTCCTCGGCCTCGCGGGTGCAGTCGGCGCGATGATCCTGACCCGGCCGCAGGCCAGCGTCGTCGAGCACGCGGTCGCCAGCGCGAACGACCTCCAGCACATGGCGGCCCTGAAGGAGTACGCCGCCGCGGTCCAGGAGATCGAGCAGGACCTCGGGCGCATGCGCGACGACAACGACCGCCAGGAGGCCGTGATCGAGGCCGCCGCCGCCCTGCGCGCGATGATGCTCGCCAAAGCCGACGAGCCGGCGAAGCCGGTCGCGCGCCCCGGCAAACCCCGCCCGCAGGCCCCCGCGGACCCCAGGAAGCCGACCTCGGGCAAGATCAAGATCTGCGACGCCGACGACCCGCTGGCAGAGGACTGCTGACCCTCAGGACATGCCCGAAGTGCCAGGTGCGGTGCCGAGGCGCGCGCGCAGCTCGCGAGCCCAGTCGTCGAGCCGCTCGACCGTCGAGCGGCGCAGCGCCGGGGTCTCCGCGAGCCGCTCGCACGCCGCGATCGTCAGCAGCCTGGCCTTGCGCAGCCGACCGTACATGCCGGGCTCCGAGATGCCGTGCATCGCCGCGAGCTCGCCCGCGGTCAGCCCCTCGAGGTGATACAGCTCGAACACAATTTGAAGATCGAGCGGCAGCGATCGCAGCGCCTGCAGCAGGATCTGCTCCTCGCGCCGCCGGGCGATCTGGCTGGTGAACGAGGCCTGTTGATCGATGACGCTGTGCTCTAGCGGGTCGAAGCGCTCGGCTTGCTTGCGCTTGCGGCGGAAGTGACCCAGCAACACGTTGCGGGCCGTCCCCAGCATGTAACCGCGAAATGCCCCGTCGCCGCGAAAGCGCTCCCGGCCCTCGCACAGCGCCAGGAAAGTCTGCTGGATCAGGTCGGGCGCGTCATCGCCGACCTTGTTATGGAAAAATCGGCAGACCGCGTCGAAGTGGCGGGCGAGCAGCGCCTCCCCGGCGCCGCGATCGCCCGCGCGCCAGGCCTCGAGCAGCGCGAGGTCGTCGTCCTCCACGCGCGCCAGCCTACCACCCTACTCGAAGCGCCGCGGCTGGGTCGGTCGCCGACGCGTCCATAGCAGCAGCCCGAGCGCCAGACCGGACAGGCCGAGGTCTCCGCCCATGCCGCGGTCGTTGCGGTCCGCGCCGCGGCAGCCGCAGCCCTCGTCGTTGCCGTAGCTGTCGGGTAGCGCGGCGCCACCGGCCCCGGATGACCCTTCGGACATGTCCCCGGAGTCCTGTCCCCCGGGACCGGTCGGCTCGCTGGTGGCCTCGCCCTCGGGGGCCGTGGTCGCAGTGGTCGCCGTGGTCGCCGTGGTCGCCGTGGTCGCAGTGGTCGCCGTGGTCGCAGTGGTCGCCGTGGTCGTGCTCTCGCCCGCGCCGGTGTCCGACTCGCCGCCGACCTCACCGACCTCGCCGCCGCCAGTGGTCCCGGGATCGCCGGTCGTCGTGCCATCGGGCAGCGGATCGGGCGCGAGGACCATCACGCGGACCTCGAGCTGCGTGTCCGGCGGTCCGCCGCCCTTGGGCGCATCGGAGAACCAGGTCACGCCCTCCTCGACGAGCCCAAAGGTCTGGAAGTACTCACCGGGCACGCCGCCGGCGACGCGGAAGCTGAAGCGGCCGGTCACGCCGGTCGGCGTGTCGGCGTCCGGCGCGGTGATCCGCGTCGGCGAGCCCCAGCCGATGTCGTACAGCGGCGAGGCGACGTCGCGCGGGGTCGGGGCCAGCCACGTGTTGCCGGTCCAGGTCACCTTGCCCTCGTTCTTGAGGTCGATCCACGCGTCGAAGCTCTCGCCCGACTTCACGACCACCGCGGGCATCGACGCCAGCGGGAACGACTGCCCGACGTAGGTCGCCTTGAACTCGAATTGACCGCACGGCCCGTTCGCCGCCGGACCGCCGCCCCACCACTCCCAGTGCCAGTTCTCGCCGACGACCGTCTCGTCCCAGCCATACGAGCCGCCGTGCGTCGCCAGCCAGTTGTAGACCCCCGCACCGCCGGCGTTGACGTCGATCGCGTGGCCGCTCTGGTGATTGCTGTAGCCGGGCTTGGCCGCCTCGTTGCAGTTGTTGCAGTTGCAGTTGACGTAGCAGTTGTAGAAATACTGCTGCTCGGACATCGTGCGAAAGCCGCTGACGACGGTGATGTTGACGCCGTCCTTGGCCGCGGCGGCGCGCATCAGCAAGAATGCGTTGGCGGTATGCACCTCGACCGGCTTGCCGTCGACCGTGACGACCGTGATATCGAACTTCGAGCCCTTGACGTAGCCGACATCCTTCGACTCCGCACAATCGTAGGAGGCGAGCGGATCGACCGGCGCCGACGACCAGTACAGCGGATCTTCCGGCTCACTCTCGTGCTCCGCGTCGTGTGGCGCGACGATGGGGAGATCATCCGTAAATGCGTCGAAATCTCCACCTCGCGGCTGGATTACATCCGGGGGATCGTCGCAGGATAGCGTCATCAGGGTCGTAAAACAAACAAACAGCGCACGCATGGGCATCTTCGCTCCTGATTCCCTTTTACGCATATCTCACGCCGCGCCACAAGGCCCACGCTTGCGAGCCGGGGCGTAAGCCACACAGCGCTGGTGGCGTTCGGGGTGGATGTCGCACCAATACCCCGCCCCCCCGTCGCCCCGCTCGCTCATCCTCGCCTCGGATTCGGCCTCGGATTCGGGTTCGGCCTCGGATTCGGGTTCGGGTTCGGGTTCGGCCTCGGGTTCGGGTTGGCTCGGGGGTTGGCTCGGGGGTTGGCTCGGGGGTGCTCGACCACGCCGACGTCGCAGCGGGCCATGGTTCGCCGGGCTGCTCGTTGCAGTTGCAGCGGGCTGCGTGCCGGTCGTGCGCACGCCGCTCAAGCAGGCGCTGCCCTCGGTGCTCGGCGCCGGGGCCACAGGACCCGCGCTGTGCTACGGCGAGCCGACGGTCGTCGACATCGGCGCCGCGACCACTGCCGTCGCCGGGACGCTCGGCGACTTCGACGGCGACGGCCGCCTCGACCTCGCCCTCGCGACCCACAACGCCGGCGGTCACGCGGTGACCTTCGCTCTCAACGACGGACAGGGCGGGCTCAAGCTGACCACCGGCCTCAAGTTTCCGATGACGCCGACCGCGATCGAGTCCGCCGACCTCGACCGCGACGGCGCCCTCGACCTCGCGATCGCGGCGTTACCGGCTCCGGGCAGCCGCGACGACGCGGCGGTCCACGTGCTGCTCGGCCGCGGCGCCGGCCAGTTCATCGCCGGGGCCGTGGCGACCCGCGTACGCCCGGTCGGCCTGTGGATCGCCGACTTCACCGGCGACGGCATGACCGACATCCTCGCGCTGGACGCCGACGGCCGCACGGTCGAGGTGCTCGCCTACACCGCGAACGGCGAGTTCAAGCCCGGCGCGCGTTCGAGGCTGCCGGGCAAGGTCGGCCCCGAGCGCCTCACCCTCGGCGACTTCGACCTCGACAAGCGCCTCGACCTCGCCCTCATGTACGACCGCGGCGGCAAGTCCGAGGCGATCGTGGCGATCGTCCGCGGTGACGGCCGCGGTGAATTCAAGCTGGCCGCGCGTCGCGTCGTCGGCCGTCGCGGTCGTGCGCTAGTCGCCGCCGACTTCAACGGCGACGGCCTCGCCGACCTCACCGCGCTGGCCGAGTCCACCGGCGCCGGGCCGATCGCCGCCGTGTTGCTCGGCGACGGCGCCCTCGGTTTCTCCGCGATCAGCTACTTCGGCCCCGAGACGGTCGCCGACGCGATCGTCGCCGACATCGACCGCGTCGCCGGGCCCGACCTGCTCGCCAGCTCGCAACGCGGGGACGCGGTGCGCGTCCTGCCCGGCGACGGTCGCGGCGGCTTCGGTCCGGTCACCACGATCCCCGCCGGCGCCGCCGGTTCGATCGCGCGTGTCGCCGACCTCGACGGCGACGGTCGCCCCGAGCTGCTCAGCTTCGGCACGCAGGCGTCCGGTGTGACCATTTTGCGCCCGCGACCATGCCGCTGACCCCCGCCTGACCACCGCTCACGACTTGCGCCGGCGGTGCGTGTTGAGGATCTGGATCAGCAGGTCGGGCTCGACGGGCTTGGTGAGGTGGCGATCGAAGCCGGCCGCGAGCACGGCCTCGCGGTCCTTGTCGAGGCCGTAACCAGTCAGCGCGATCAGCAGCGTCTTCGACAGAACGCCGCTGGCCCGCAGCCGCCGCGCGACCTCGAAGCCGTCGACCCCCGGCAAACCGATATCGACGAGCGCGACGTCCGGCC
>JAYUXQ010000399.1:0-4804 GCA_043752905.1 Nannocystis sp.
AGACGGTGGGCGCTGAGCGTGTTGTTGACGCCCTCCGCGACCATGCCCATCTCGCGCAGGATGTCGTCGAGCTTCTGACCCTCACCGAGCGCCAGCCCGACCCGACGGTTGCGCGACAGCCCACCCGTGCAGGTCAGCACGAGATCGCCGAGCCCCGCCAGGCCCGACAGCGTCGCCGGGTGAGCCCCGAGCGCGTGGCACAAACGGCCGATCTCCGCGAGGCCGCGGGTGATCAGCGCGGCCCGGGCGTTCTGCCCGAGCCCCGCCCCGTCGCACACGCCGGCCCCGAGCGCGATGACATTTTTGAAGGCCCCGCCGAGCTCGACGCCGACGACATCCTCGGTGACGTAAGCCCGCAGCCCGTCACCGCCGAGCAGATGCTGGATCGTGTCGGCGATCGCAAGGTCGCGGCTGGCGATCACCACCGCGGTCGGCATCCCGGCCGCGACCTCGGCCGCGAAGCTCGGCCCGCCGAGCACCGCCATGCGCGCGGCGTGGCTGGCCGGCAACGTGTCCTCGACGACCTCGGCCATCGTCGCCAGCGAGTCGACCTCGACCCCCTTCGCGGCCACCAGGTACAGCGGGTGGGGCTCGTCGCCATCGCGTGAAAGTTCGGCCAGCACCTCGCGCACGTCGACCAGCGCGGTCCGCAGCGCGTGACTCGGGAACGCCAGGATCACCAGGTCGGCGCCCCGCAGCGCCTGCGCATAGTCGGTGACCGCGGTCAGGTTCTCGGGGAACGCGAAGTCGGGCAGGTAGCGGCGGTTCCTGCGGTCCTGCTGCATCGCCGCGAAGTGCTCGGCGCTGCGGGTCCACAGGCGCGTGGTCAGGCCGCGGCGGGCGGCGTGCAGGGCCAGGGCGGTGCCCCAGCTGCCGGCACCGAGCACGGTGATAACGGACGAGGGCTGCGTCGCGGGGGTCATGCCCGCTTTTCTATCACACCGGGTCCGGCACCAGCGTGAACGCGGCGCGCAGATCCGCCGGCACGCGATCGAGGGTGTGGGTCCGGCGATTGATGTAGACCCACAGGGTCTCGGCGCGGGCCAGCACCGGGCCGCCCTCGCGGGCGATCGCATACTTGCGGCGTGAGCTGACCTTGGCCATCTCGCTGACCCACGTCCGTACGACCACCGCGTCGCCCGCGAAGGCCGGACGCAGGTACTCGATCGCGTGCGACCGCACCACCCAGGCGTTGCCGAGCGCGGCATAGCGGGCACCGTCCCACCCGACCGCCTCCGAGTGCTCGATCGCGGCCGCCATCATCCACTCGAGGTAACGCACGTTGTTGACGTGCCCCAGCTCGTCGATGTCCCCCGGCACGACGGCGCGGCGGTGCTCGTGGACCCCGGCCGGGACCTCCTCGGGCGTGGCGGTCATGCGCGGCACGATACCTGAAGTCCTGGTGTCCTCGCTCCCGCCGGCGACCTCGCCTGCACCTCCATCGTCGCCACTCGCAACGCCGGCGATCTCGCGCGACGCGATGCCGCCCGGCACCCGCCGCAGCGCCTCGACCCCGTAGACCGTCACGCCCCGCCGAGCCCGCACCGGATCCCCGGGGACGATGGTACGCTGGGCCCCGGCGCCGGGACAAGCGACCCCGTCCGCCGTCCCTCATTTGCCGCGATCATCTCGCTATATCTCGCTCCATATCTCGCCATATCTCGCCATATCTCGCCATATCATGCTGCCGCCGCGCTACGCCCAATGGCTGACGGAGCTGCTCGGAGGCTGCTTACCCGAGGAGCACGTCGCCACCTGCTCGCGCTGCGCGATGCAGATCGACTCGGTGGATGAGGGCTACCGCTTCCGGTCCGACGCCAAGTGCTGCACCTACGTGCCCGCGCTCGCCAACTTCCTCGTCGGCGCCGCGCTACGCGACATGCCCCCGGGCCCCGGGCGCGCCGGCCTCGAGCGCCGCGTCGCCGACCCCGGCGTGTGCACCCCGCACGGCCTCGATGTGAGCGACGACGAGCGCCAGCGCTACCAGGCGATCGTCACTGCCGAGACCTTCGGGCGTGACCCTGGCTTGCGCTGCCCGCATTACATCGACGAGCAGGGCGGTCTGTGCGGCATCTGGCGCCACCGCAACGGTGTATGCGCGACCTGGTTCTGCAAACACGACCGCGGCGCGGCCGGGCAGCGGTTCTGGCAGGCCGTCGAGGCCCTGCTGGCCCACGTCGAGCGCGAGCTGAGCCACTGGTGCGCGTGCCAGCTGCTGTACCACGGGGCAGCCTCCGAGCCCGCCAGCCCCGACGAGGGCCTCGGCGCCTGGGACACCTGGGTCGACCGCCCCGGCGACTACTATGTGCAAACCGCCACCCTGGTGAATGAACTCGAGTGGCCCGAGATCGCCGTGATCGCCGGCGCCGAGCTCGGCCCGCTCGTCGAGCGCGTCAAGGCGGCATACACCGAGCTGCAACCCCGCGGCTCCCTGGTGCAGCTGCGCCGCCTGGTCGCTGGCGAAGTCCGGGTCAGTCACCGCGGCCCCGAGAGCGCCCGCCTCGTCACCTATAGCGACAGCGACCCGCTCGAAATGCCCAGCGCGCTCCTCGAAATTCTCCCGCGCTTCGACGGCCGCCCGACCGACGAGGTGCTCGCCGAGCTCGCCAGCGACGGCTTCGTGTTGACCGACGACCTCGTCGCGCAGCTGGTCGACTTCGCGGTGCTCGCCGATCCATGAGCGTGCATCGTCGCGCGGGATCGGTTAGCTTCGCCTGGCGATGCTCCGCGCCCACGCCCTCGCCCTGACCGCCTGCTGCGCTGTCGGCTGCGGCGATGCGCAGGCCCCCGTCGCCACCCCCGAGGCGCCGGTCGAGACCCCCGCCGAACCGGCGGCACCCTCCGCCCCGGTCCCGCCGCCGCTCGACGACGCCTTCCACGCCGAGGCCGTCGAGTTCGCGCGCCCGGGCCTGCGCTTCGACTGGCCGGTCGAGAGCGTGCACATCACCTCGTACTTCGGCTGGCGCACCAACCCGATCACCGGCGCCGGCACCAAGCTGCACCGCGGCCTCGACCTGCGCGGCGAGACCGGCGACCTGATCCTCGGCATCGGCCCCGGCGTGGTCGCGTTCGCTGGCACCGATCCGCTGCTCGGCAACCTCGTCATCGTCGACCACGGCCTCGGCGTGACCAGCTTCTACGGGCACATGAGCGACATCCTCGTGCACACCGGCCTCCCTGTCGACCGCGGCGTCGCCCTTGGCCTCGTCGGCAACACCGGCCGCAGCGAGGCCCCGCACCTGCATCTCACCGTCAAGCTCGGCGCCTTCGCCGTCGATCCCCTGTGGCTGATCGGCGCCCCGCTCCACCCCTACCCCGCCCTCGCCGCTTACGTCAGCCCCGAGGATTGACCTTCATCTGGCCTGCGGGACATGTTCCTGAGGCCAGGTTCTCGCTCTGCACGCAGCCCGGTTCCCCGCCCACCCCGACGCCGACCCCGATCTCACCGTCGATCGCGCCGTGCAGCCTGCGCTACCCGACTCCATACCGCCGAAGCGGTCGTGTCTGCAAATGCTAACGTCATTCCATGATCACTCGACGCAGTCGTAGGCCGGGTCGAGCGCGCCCATGCTCGCCGACAGCTTGGTCGCCGCGACCCCCTCCGGCACACCGGAGGGGAGCTGCACGCTGTCGCCGCTGACCAGAGTGTAATGGTCGAGGTCCGCGTACTCGAGGGTCAGCCCGGGCGCGCACTGCTGCGGCGCACCGGCGCTGTGCAGCAGGTGCACGCCGCCGGCCCCGAGCACGCTGCCGAGTCCGTCGGGCCCGATCAACAGGGCGGTCTGCTCGTCGACGCCGATGCCGAGCACCGGCGCGCCCCAGCCGTCCGCGACCACCCGCGCGACGAACCCGATCAGCCGGCACAGCCGCCGCCGCTGCGTGAAGTGCGTGTCCGTGATGACGCCTTGCAAGCGCGTGAACGCCAAAAAGTCGCGCTCGAAGGTCATGTACTTGTTGTACGGGTCGAGCAGCGCCTCGTCCTCGAGCACCGAGTCGTTGTAGGCCGCGTACACGAATTCGCCGAGCACCGCCGCACCCGCGCTCGTGCCCCCGACCACCCCGCCGCGGGCCCACACCTCGTGGATCGCGTCCTCCACCGGCGTGTCCTTCCAGCCGTTCAAATAAGTCGCCTGATCACCGCCGGCCATGAACACTGCCTCCGCGTGCGCGATCGTCCACGCGACGTAAGGGTCGTTCGCGAGCGCCTCGCTGGTGACCACCAGCGTCTCGACCGAGTCGACCCCGCCGATGTCGCTGAACAGATAGTCGTTGTAGCCGTCAGCGCCCGAGGTGCGCAGCACCACGACGTCGCCGCCACCCATGTACTGCAACTGCCACGCGAAGGCCCCGTCGACGTCCGTGCCTCCGCCCATCACGATCACCGCCGGACCGCTGGTCCGCACCACCGCGTCCGCGGGATCGCCGGTCACGTAGTTCACGAGCTCGCGCGGCTTGACCGGCGCAGGCTCCTCGCCTGTCGTCACGTCGCCGCTGCTCGTGTCCCCGGTGCTCGCGGCGCCCGTCGTGCCCGTCGTGCCCGTACTCGTCCCCTGGTTCCCCGATGTACCTGTCCCTTCGGGCATGCTCGTCGGGACAGCCGCGGTGTCGGCCTCGCCGCTCGCCTCGCTCGGCGCGCCAGTGCCCGTGGTCCTGGACGTACTCGCGTCCATCCCGGCAGGCTCCGTCCCGCACGCCACCAGCCCGAGCCCGAGGATCACAAAGCGTCGCATACCCGCCGGTATCGCCCGGCGGCCGTGCGCCCGTCAAGCGCGCGCGGCTCGCCCGAGGAACAGGCACACCGCCG
>JAYUXQ010000400.1:0-4800 GCA_043752905.1 Nannocystis sp.
TGTCGATGCCGACGCGCACGCGGATGTTCTCGTCGGCGAGCTCGCGGCGGAAGGTCTCGGCGAACGCGAGGGCTTGGGCCGGGTCCTCGAAGGTATAGATCCCGAGCGGACCGACGACCTTGATCTCGCGGCCGTGGTCGTCGTCGAGGTGACGCAGGCCTGCGTCCTTGAGCATCGCCGACAGCGCGAGCCCGACGAACAGCGCGACCTCGTGGGTGCCGGTCGCCTCGCCCTCGCGTTCAACCAGCACCACCGTGCGGTGTTGCGTGTACTTTGCGATCATCGCCTGCGCGAACGCGGCGTCGTCGATGTGGCGCTCGAAGGCCAGGAGGTCGGCGTGAAACTCGGCGGAGTAGGGGATCGGGTAGGGGATCGGAACGTGGCCACGCGCGCCTGGGCGTGTGGTCAGACGCGGGCCATCGAGCACGCGCCAGGTCGGACCGAGCGGCGTGTCCTGGCCCTCGCGCGGCGCGAGCGTGAAGTCGTGGTCGGCAGGCAGACGCGCGAGGAGAGCCCCCGAGACGACGATCTCGCCGCCGACGGTGTCGTTCTCCGCGAGCGCCTCGATCGCGTCGGACTCGGCGCCGTGGAGGCCGCCACTGAGGCGGTAGAATTCGCCGAAGTGGGCCCCGAGGCCGACGCGGATCTGGCAGTGTGCTGCGACCGCGTCCTGGACCGTCAGCAGCGCCGACAGCAGGGTCGAGGCCGCGATGTCCTGTGGATAGAACATCTGCGTGTTGTCGGCGGCCCAGATCCCGATCGCCTCGCCCCCGATCCCGATGCCGACGTCGTGGATGATCTCCTTGGGCCGATCGATGAGGGCGAGGATCTCCATCAGCCCGCGCTCCTGCGTCAGCCGCGTCAGGCCCGCCGAATCCGACACGACGTTGAAGCCGACCATCCGCGTCGGCGCGAGCAGCCGGCACGCGTCCTCGTGGGTCTGCTCGCTGTGCAACCACCGCTCGACGAGTTTGATCGGCAACGACCCGACGATGTCCTGGGCGATGTCGAAGAGCGCAGGCGAGTACTGACTGCGGGTGAACCTCGCGACCATCGCGCCGGAGGACAGCAAGAAGCCCCGCGCTCGTCAAGCTGGAGCCGGCAGCGCGGGCAAATGTCCGGCGCTTGTCGATCGTGGCCGGCTGGGCTATGGCGATGACCATGACGACGCGATTCCTGAGCCTGATGACCATGATCGGCCTGCTGACGACCGGCTGCGCGAACAAGACCGCCGGCGATCCGAAGGGCGACGCCGTGCCTCCGTCCGACCCGCCCGCGAGCGAGCAGCCCGCGAGCACCGACGCCGAGCGACCGCCGCTGACGACCGCCGAGTGCGAGGCGAAGAGTGGCCGCGTGGTCGGTGACATCGGCGACGGTGCGATCCACCGCCCCGACTACACCTGCGAGGGCGGCCAGAAGCCGATCGGATCGATCAAGCCCGGCGAGGGCGAGCCCGTGGCGATCGAGGGCTCCGTGTGCTGCCCGAACCCTGCATGACGCGTGCGAGCTCCAGGGCTCGCTCCACGGCCACTCGCGCCACCTGTGCAGTGTGACCGTCGTGTCAGGGGAGTAGCTCACGCGCTCGCGCAGGCGCGCGTGTGGCCGGGGATCCATCGTGCTGCCAGAAACGGGTCACCGCGCGCTGTGCTCGTTTCGACGAGCTCGACGCGCTGGCATTACCCATCACGAGGATCCCCATGATTTCTCCGGCCACGCTTCGCCTCCTGACGTTCCTCACCCTCGCCACGCCTGCCTGCGGCAGCGAAACCAGCGATACCTCCCCGGGGTCGTCCACGTCCGCCGGCAGCGCCACTGCCGACAGCAGTGGCGCCGGCGACCCCACCGAGGCCGACGCGGATACTGCGGGCGCTTCGACCAGCACGACGGGTGGCATGACCGGCGATCCGACGACCGGCGGCTCGATCGCAGACTGTGACTTCGATCCGGCGATCGTCTTTAGCCGCGACGCGCTGGTATATCAACTGGAGAGCGAGGACGGTGCGACTTGCGTGTGGCTCGAGCGGCGCGACGACTCCGAGCCGGACGTCATCTACAAGGCGGTGCCGTACACCCTGCGCGAGTGGAAGTCCGGGCACGCGGGCGTCGTCGGCCACGTAGCCCACGTCACCGACCTCACGGCCATGACGTGGGAGAGCACGCATCACAACTGGAACGACGTGGCCACCGCCAGCGATGGTGCGGTGCGCTACCGCCTCGAGGACTGGTATACGTTCGACGACGCCTTCGAGGCCCGGTTCGGTCTCTACGCATACGACGCGGACACCGACGCGCTGTTGTGGGGCCCGATTACCATGCTGCCCTACCAGCAGTGAACGGAGGTGAGCCATGAATCGCCTTCACCTCTGTGCGATCGCGCTGCTGTCCGCGTGCGCGAGCGAAGCTGCCACGGACGACACCGGCTCGACGGGCACGACCGACGCCGGTACCACTGACACGACCGATGACCCGCCCTCCGCGTGCGCCGAGGCCGAGTCGCGGCTCGGCGTCCGCGTGTGTGCGCACGCGGTCGTCGATGACGCGACCTGGTCCGCGCTGTCCCTGCCGGTCGACTTCGTCGACCAGGTGCGCACCGGCAAGTACCTCGCGCCGGCCCGCGAGGACGCCCGCTTGCCCGCGCTGGTCCTCGACGTCAACACGTACGAATTACACTATCAATTCCTGCGCGCGGCCTTCCCGGATCGCTTCCCGGACCTGACGCCCGACGCCTATGAGCGCATGATCACCGACCCTGCACAGCGCGAGTTCTTCGCCGGGTCGATCACCGAGTATCGCACGGCGACCGGCGAGCGCCTGCTCGGCTACGTCGCCTGGGACCCGCAGACCGATCTCGCGACCACGCTCACCTGCGCGCAGTTCCAGGCGTTGCATGCATCGCTCGCGGAGGTCATCACGGTCGCTCCGCTCGCCGCGGTGCCGACCGGCGATCTGCAGCGCGAAGTCCTCGCCGACTGCGACGTGCCCAGCTACGACGCGACCGCGGCGGTCGACTACGAGTCCTACACCACGGCGGTCGGCTTCGGCACCGTGCGCCGCTATACAGCGGCCGAGCTCGCGGCAGCCACGCAGGCCGCCGCGTATGGCTTTCAGGACATCCTCGTGTTGCAGGAGGCTCCGCTGGACATCGAGCGCGTGATCTCCGGGGCGGTGACCGGCGGGCGCCAGGCCGAGCTGTCGCACCTCAATGTTCGCAGCGCCGCGCGCGGGACCCCGAACTGTTATCTGCGCGACGCCCACGCGCGCATGGCCCCGTGGGAGGGCAAGCTGGTGCGCCTCGAGTGCGGCAAGACCGGCCTCGAGGTGCGCGCGGCCAGCCCGGAGGAGGCGCAGAGCTGGTGGGACGAGCTGCGCCCCGATCCGGTCGAGATCCCCGCGCCCGACCTCGACTGGCCCGAGATTACACCGTTGCTCGCGCTGCCGACCGCGAACCCCGCGGAGCGTCTGCTCGGTGTGCGTCGTTACGGCGCCAAGGGTCGCAACCTCGCCACGCTGTATCAGCGCATCGCCGCCGACCTGCAGCTGTCCGGCTTCCTGATCCCGTTTCATTATTACGACGCCCACCTCGCGACCCAGCAGTGGACCGTCGACCTCGGCGACGGCCCGGAGACCCTGAGCCTCGCCGCCGCGATCGACCGCCTGCTCGCGGACCCGAAGTTTCACGCGGACCCGGGGCTGCGTCGCCAGCGGCTCGCGGCGCTCTACGACGCCATTCGCGACGGCGACTGCGACCCCGCATTGCTCAAGGAGCTGCACACGCGCCTGCTCGATGCCTTCGGCGCCGACACCGTGATGGCCCGCTTTCGCAGCAGCAGCAACGCCGAGGACGCGCCCGGATTCGGCGGCGCGGGCCTCTACGAGTCGACCAGCGGGTGCCTGGCCGACGACCTCGACGCCGACAAGCTCGGCCCGAGCCGCTGCGATCCGTCCGAGCCCGATGAGCGGGGCGTGTGCCGGGCGGTCAAAAAAGTGTGGGCCTCCCTGTGGCTGGCGCGCGCCTTCGAGGAGCGCGACTGGTACGGCATCGACCACCACGAGGTCGCGATGGGCATCCTCGTCGACCAGCGCTTCAATAACGAGAGGGCCAACATGGTCGTGTTCACCGGCGACCCGGACCTCACCGGCGACGACCGCATCCTCGTGAACGCGCAGCTGGGCGACCTCGAGGTCGTCAGCCCCGAGCCCGGCACCTGGCCGGAGCAGACGCGGCTCACCATGGTCGACGGCGCGGTCACGAAGATCGACCGCGTGCGCGGGTCGTCCGAATTGCCCGAGGGCCAGTATGTGTTGAGCGACGCGCAGTTGAAGCTGCTCGGCGGGCACATGGGACAGATCGAGGAGGTGTTCCCGGTCGACGATCCGACGCCGCCGGACACGGTCGTGCTGCTCGACACCGAATGGAAGGTGCGGCCCGACGACACGCTGGTCATCAAGCAGGTCCGGCCCTACCTGCGTCGCGAGTGAGCGCGCGTCACGGGGCAGGGGCCGGCCCGACGTAGCGCGAGGCCGGGCGGATCAGTCGCCCGGTCGCGCGCTGCTCGAGCACGTGGGCGCACCAGCCCGCGACCCGCCCGACCGCAAAGGTCGGTGAGAACGCGGCGCGGTCGATGCCGACGGTGTCGAGCAGCACGGCAGTATAAAACTCGACGTTGGCGGCGAGCGGCCGGCCCGGGTACTTCGTGCGCAGGGCGCCCTCGGCCGCGCGCTCGACGGCGCGGGCGAGCGCGAGGCGGCCGGTCGACACGCCTGCCCGCTCGAGCAGCGCGATCGCCCGCTCGAGCACGG
>JAYUXQ010000401.1:0-1858 GCA_043752905.1 Nannocystis sp.
CGCGAGCTCGGCGAGATCGTCGTGCTCGACGGCAAGACCGGCAGCGAGATCTGGCGGATCTCCGAGGACCCGCAGAACAACAGGTTCGGGTCGCTCGGCATCTCGACCCCGGTGCTCGCCGACGTCAGCGGCGATCAGCGGCCCGACATCGTCTATCCGGGTCGCGGCGGCGTCGGCAACCCCAACAGCCTCCTCAGCCTCGTGCACGCCGTCGACGGCGACGGCAAGCTGCTGTGGACCGGCCACGCCGCCGACGACATGCCGGTCAAGATCCGCTGGGCACATGGCGCCGGGCTCGCGACCAACTTCGACGACGACCCCGAGGCCGAGATCGCGATCGGCGGCGCGATCTTTGATCACGACGGCCTGCTCGTGTGGAACCAGGACAACAAGAGCGGCGTGCTCGGCACCCCCACTGATAACAAGAACCCGCCGGTACCGATCTACACCGGTGGCCTCGCCACTGCCGTCGACCTCACCGGCGACGGCAAGCCCGAGCTGCTGACCGGCCGCGAGGCGTGGACCGTCAACTGGACCGCCGGCGCCCCGCCGACCGTGTCGCTGACGCTGTTGTGGAAAAGTACCAGCGGGGTGGGCAACGACGGCTGGCCCGCCGTCGGCGACCTCGACAAGAACGGCACGCCCGAGGTCGTATTGGTGGCATGGCCGGACATCAAGGTGCTCGACGGGGCGACCGGTGAGCTGTGGTGCGGCGTCGATCCGACCGGCGTGATGTGCGACGGCGACGACGCCCTGCGCACTCAGCCGATCAAGATCAAGGGCGGCAATCTCGGCGGTCCCGCGACGATCGCCGACCTCGACGGCGACGGTCGGCCCGAGGTCGGCATCGCCGGCGGCACCGCCTTCGCCGTCTACGACTTCAACCGCATGGGCGAGATGATCGTCAAGCCCGACGACGACCCGCTACCCGCCGCCGGCGCCATGTATGTCCGCTGGTCGCAGTCGACCCAGGACAACTCGTCCGGCGCGACCGGAGCCTCCGTGTTCGACTTCCAGGGCGACGGCGCCGCCGAGGTCGCCTACCAGGACGAGTGCCGCGTATACGTGTACGACGGCAAGTCCGGCGACCCCAAGCTAGCGATCAACAACTCGAGCGGCACCGTCCACGAGTATCCGCTCGTCGTCGACGCCGACGGGGATGAGCACGCCGAGTTCCTGGTCGTCGCCAACCTCGCCGAGCCCCAGATCGTCGCTGCCTGCACGCAGAAGTTCCCCGGCTACATCGCCCGCAAGGGCGTGTACCTGTACCGCCCGCAGACCTCCGAGTGGGTGCCGACGCGCAAGCTGTGGACGCAGCACACCTATCATGTCACCGACGCCGACGACGCCGGCAACCCGCCGATGACGGAGCAGGCCAACTGGACCACGCCGGGTCTCAACAATTTCCGTCAGAACTTGCAGGGCGCGTGCGAGTGAGCGAATTCGCCGCCGCGCGCACTGCGTACCGGAGCCCGCGTCGTTGCCACGCCGCGGCCTGAACCTGTCGATCCGGCCGCACTCGCCCGCTGCGACGCTCCGCGGGCGAGCCGACCGCACGCTTGCGGCGATGTCCAGCGACACCGCCATCGAGGTGTATGACCTCGTCGTCATCGGCGCCGGGATCGCAGGACTCGTCTGCGCCCGCGACCTGCGCGACGCCGGCCGCAAGGTCGTCGTCGTCGACAAGAGCCGCGGCGTCGGGGGCCGCTGCGCCACGCGACGCATGCTCGGTCAGCCGGTCGACCTCGGGCTGTCGTACTACCACGCCGACGACCCCGAGCTGCTCGCCGCTCTCGCCGAGGTCCCGGCCACGCTGCTGCCCGGCTGGCCGCATCGCGTCACCGGCAACGGTGCCCCG
>JAYUXQ010000402.1:0-1857 GCA_043752905.1 Nannocystis sp.
GTGACGAACAGCGACAGGCCCTGCGCGTCGCCCCACGCGATCGTCGGCATGGCGCCGATCGCCATCAGCTCGACCATGACGTCGCCGCTGGCCCCCTCCTCGCACTCGCCGGCGACCACCGGCCGGCGCAGGTCCCACGCGACCAGAGCGTCGGGCATGCCCGGGCCCGAGAACTCGACCTCACCGGCCCCCTCGTCGGCCACGCCGTCGGCGTCGGTGTCGACGAGGTCGATCTGCGTGCCGTGACCGTCGACCGCGCTGCCCCCGACCGCGATCGGCAGCGCGGGCCAGTGCAGGGTGGTCCCCGAGATCACGACCGGCATCGCCAGCACGAAGCCCTGACCGTAGTCGATCGCCAGGTCGGCGCCCGACGCCGTCGGCGTGGCGGTGACGGTGGCGACGGTCGGCAGCAGCGTGTCGTAGTCGAAGCCCTGATTCGCGAAGTCGATCGCCGGGAACTGCACCGTCCAGGTGTACTCACCGTCGAGCACGAGCTTCGGCGCGACCGCGGTCGTGAAGCCGTGCGTGACCGCGACGTCGAGCGGGCGCTCGCGCAACGACTCGAGGCCGGCGTCGACGACGATGCTGTAGCCCGTCTCGGGCTTTAGCGCGGCGACGAGGTCGACGTGCCGGCCATCGACGGTGAACTTCGCGGCGACATCCTTCCCGTCGGCGCCGCGCAGGTGGATCTTCGCGAGGTTGTCCGCGTCGTCCCACACCGGCTCGCTGAAGGTCAGGCGGACCGGGCGGTCGATCGGCGCGAACTCGCTGTCGGCGTCGGGCTCGCTGGCGAGGAGGATGAAGTCACGCGAGGTGAGCTCGGCGAGATAGCGGGTCAGGTCGTCGGCCTGCTTGTCGTCGAGCTTGACGCCCGAGTACTCGGCGGCTGCCACCACGGCGGCGCGCATCGTCGTCGCCTCGCCGTGCTTGAGCCACACGCCGTTGCGATACGCGCCGACCAGGGCCGGCACGTCGGCCTCGCCCGGCGTCACGCCCTCGGGCAGCAGCGCGCGGTTGGTCGTCAGCGGCAGCGGGTGGCACGACACGCAGTTGGCCGCGCCGGCGAACAGCGCGGCGCCACGCCGGGCCTGCTCGCTCATGGTCCCGTCGCGCGCGGTCAGGCCGTTGGCCGGCGGCGGCGGCATGATCGATGCCAGGTACGCGGAGAGGGCGAGCTGCTGCGCGGTGTCGAGGCGACGCCCGACGTTGCTGGTCACGCCGAACGCGAAGTTGCCGATCGTGGTCACGTAGGCGGTCCAGCCGAGCTCAAGGGTCCCCTCGAGCCACGAGATCGATCGCGTGACGTAGCGGGCGTCCGCGAACGGGCCCGCCCGCCAGACCAGCGTGTCCCCGAGGCCATCCGCGTGGCAGCTGTTGCACGAGCGGTCCGCGGCGAACTTGTCGCCGCCGCCGGTGAAGAAGGCCTGACCGGCGGCGACCTGCGGCGGGCGCGGGTCCTCGCCGGTGCTCCCCGTCGTCGCGGCGCCCCCGGCCACGCGGGTGACCGCGAAGCCCTGCGCGCCGTGCAGCACCACCGCGTCGCCGTCGGCGATCACGCCGCGCGGGCGCCCGGGCGCCGGTATGCGCTCGAGCTCGTCGAGCGTGTCGGCGTCGAGCGCCAGCACCAGATCGGCGCTCTCGATCGCGACCCACAGGCGGTCACCGACCAGCGCGAGCTGATGCGGCGCCGGGGCGGCGCCGGACGACGTCTCCTGCACGTCGAGGTCGGCGGCCGCGAGCTCCTCGCCGGTCGCGGCGTCGAGCACGACGACCATGTTCTGAAAGGCGGGCGTCTCGAGCTGCGAGATCTCGGTGTCGTTGCGGACGGTGGCGACGTACAGCCGCTTGCCGTCGGGT
>JAYUXQ010000403.1:0-1857 GCA_043752905.1 Nannocystis sp.
GTGGCGATCGACGCGACGCTGACCGAGCTGACGGCCCTGCAAGGCGGCTGCGAACGCATCAAGCGCACCCCGATCCCGCTGGCCTATCGCTTCTTCGCCCAGACCTTCGTCCGCGCGTTTGTTCTGCTGCTCCCCTTCGCCCTGGTCGAGCAGCTCGGCGTATTCACGATCGTCGCCTCGCTGCTGGTCGCCTTCGTGTTCCTGGTCCTCGATCGCATCGGCGACATCATCCAGGACCCGTTCACCACCAACTATAATGGGCTCCCGCTGGCCGCCATCTGTCGCACGATCGAGGTCGACCTGCGCCGGCAACTCGGCGAGACCGACGTGCCCCCGCTGCTCACGGCCCAGCGAGTCCCCGGCGGCCACGCCACCAGCGTGCTCCTGTAGCGACCTCGGCGGGCCACGAGCGCTGCCCACGAGAAAGCCCGGGCCAGCGAGCGCGGCCCGGGCGGGAGCGGCTCAGTTCTTGAGCGGCCCGTCCTCGATCGGCTGGGTCTCGCTCTCGAGCACCTGCCGCGCACTATCGAGGTCGGGGAATTCGCCGAGGCGCCCGCGCCACTGCGCGCCGACCCGCGGGACCTCGCCGGCCTCGAACACGGTCTTGAGGCGCTGGAGGTCCTCCTCGACCTGGACGTTGGGGTCGGCGCCGAGCCACCTGGCGATCGCGGTGCCGATGAGGCCGCCGGGCGGGTCATACTCGAGGGTGACGGTGACCTTGGTGCCGTGGCCGTCGAGCAGGCGCTCGAAGCGGACCGAGCCGGCGTTCGGGACCAGCGTGCCGGGCAGCGAGCGCCAGGCGATCAGCTCGTTCGGGACGTCGTTGATGATCTCCGCGTCCCACTCGACGGGGTGATCGGCGGGACCGTGGGCGCGCCAGCGCGAGCGCGTGGCGTCGACGATGGTGACCGACTCGATATGACGCATGAACGATGGCAGGTTCTCGAGCTGGCGCCAGAACTGATACAGCGTCTCCGGCGTCGCGCGCACGCTGAGCGCGTGCTTGATCCGAATGCCCTGTCCGTGCGGCACGCTGGCCGAGGGACCGCGCGTGTTGTGGGCCGTGCTGACGCGCAGCGACGAGTACAGCGGGCAGTGGCCGGTGAGGCCGCGGTGGATCAGCGCGCCGCCCAGGAGCCCGACGCCGGCGCCGCTGATGCCGCGACGCAGCACAGCGAAGCCGGCAAATACCAGGCCGATCGAGATCGACGCCATGCGCTCGATCGGGTGGACATTGATCTCGTCGGGCCAGTCCTCATGGTCCTTGAACTCGCGCGGAAGGTCGGTGGTGTTCGCAACCATGGCAGTCTCCTTGGCCGCCCCCACGGGGCGTAGGCAAGATCCTTGGTCCCGGTGCAGGGCCCACGCAAGCGCCTCGATCGCAGGTGCAGGGCCGGTGCGCGCGATGGCCCCCACGGAGCTGCCACGGGCCTGTCGCAGCGCACGGTCGTGCGAGGTCGCTGGCGGCGCCGGCGACTCGCGACGTCGCACGCGAAACCCGGCTCACCACGCCGTCATCGGCCGCGTCGGGGTCTCGAGGATGTGGTCGCGCAGGTATTGCAGACGCTCGAGGTGCTGGCGGCACCGTGCGAGCAGCTTCGTCAGCTCCTGCCGGTGATCTTCTGGCAGCTCGGCGTCCGCGAGCGCCCGCTCGTAGCCATCGACGCCGATCTGTTCGCCCTTTTGCAGGACCTGGATCGGCACCTCATCGTTGACCATCGCGGTCAACGTGTGCACCGCGTTGGCGATGCTGCCCCACGCGCCACCCTCGTGGGGGATCTTTCCCCCGGCGTCCTCGATCAGCTTGCGCAGGCGCGCGACGGAGTCCTCGTGCTCCACGCGAAGCTCGGCCAGCGT
>JAYUXQ010000404.1:0-1856 GCA_043752905.1 Nannocystis sp.
CCACCCGGAAGGTCGCGTGCACAGACCCGACACAAGTCCTGTTCACCCCCGCCCTGCGCTTCTTCCCGAGCTTCGTCTCGATAATCTGTCGGCGCTCACTGGTCGGCTGCGGGCCGCCGGGGGCGTGGTCGACCACGCGCTTCATCCCACGCTCTTTCAGTCCGAATCCGCCCTCGCCGACACCCTCGACGCGCTCATCAAAGCGCTCAATATCCCAGATGCCGCTATCGCGGCGGCCGCAGTCCACATCATCGAGGACCTGACACGAAACGTCTTTCATCACGCCTCGACCAAGGGCGGCGGTGCGCATGTGTCCGCTCGTTACGACCCACACGATCGGACGTTGCGCATCGGTGTCGCCGACTGCGGTCAGGGCATCATCCGGGATATGCGAGCACATATCAGCGCCGAACTTGGTGATGTCGATGCGGTCGCGGCGGCAATGGAGCCCGAGATCTCCGGGTCGACCCAGCCGGGGGTCAATCGCGGTGTGGGCCTCTATGTCGTGCGCCGTCTCGCGCTCGCTTGCCGCGGAGCGCTCTGGCTCAAGTCAGGGCGAGTGCTGGTGGATAACTCTTCACGGACGCCCGAAGCGCTCGCAGTGGACCCCGTGGTAGACGGCGCCGAGTGGTGCGGCTGCGCCGTTGGTGTCATGCTGCGGCTTGGGACCATTAGTGACTTTCAGCGCAGCATGGAGCCCATCCGTCGTGATCTCGACAATCGCGAAGTTGGTCCGCACCCGCTCCAGTTCTTCAAGCGGGACAGCGCCTCCGATCCGTGGTCACCGATCGCGGTTGAGCCCGATGCTGGCATCATCGCCTCGGATCGTAATCGGGCCCGCACCATCGCAGTCGAGCAACTCGTACCAGCGTTGCGCCGTGGGGAATCTGTGAGTATTCATTTTACACGTACTCGCTATGCAACTCAGGCATTTTGCCACGGTTTGCTGGTCAGCGCGTGTGAAGAGTTCGGCGCGGCTTTACTTGAGCAAGTTCGCTTTATCGCCTGCTCGAACCAGGTAATGACAGTTTTGCGCATGGCCCTCGAATATGGCTTAAGGCAAGCAGCGGTCCCAGAGCAGCCCGGGTGACCCGGCGGCCGAGGTCCCGCCCTGATCTCCGGCCGCGATCACACCCGCGGCCTCGGCCTGGCGATCATGATCACCGCCGGCCTCGGCCTGAGCAGCCCCCAACTCGCGCTGATGCTGACCGCCGGTTACCTGGTCCTGATCGACGCCACCGCCGGCGCACCGCCCGATCCCAACGAGGTGATCACCGCACCGCCCGCCGCGCTCGAGCAGACCCTCGCCGACCTCGCCACGCGCCTCGGCCTGCCCGCGCCCGTCAGCCTCGAGCCAGACATCCTGCAACGCGTTCCATACGTGGCGAAGCCACGCAGCGCGAAGTCATGCCTCGTGCGCGGCGCGGCGATATCGTAGAAGGGAGGGGATGAAGCGCGGTACGAGGGTCCTTTTCGAGCTCCTGACGGCGACGGTATTGCTCGTGGGCGCGTGCTCCAAGAGCGTCGAGGGCGAGTCGCGCCGGTGGGAGACCAGCTCGACACAGCTGAGCGAGCTCGCCGCGACCTACCCCGGCTTTCGGCCCGTGATCGAGGCGCGCAGGTCCGCTGCCGCGAAGATCCACGACGCCGCCGCCGGCCTCGAGGGCGACGCGAAGATCGCCAAGCTGTCCGAGGCGAACGCTGCCCTGATGGAGGGCTTCGTCGATGACCTCGATGTCCTCCAGGGCAAGCTGAAGAAGCTGCGCGAGAGTCGGGTCGAGGTCGCCGCGAAGGCCAGCGAGGAGACACGCCTCGCCGCCAGGGTGGCCACCGAGGACGCCCAGCGCGCCCTCGAC
>JAYUXQ010000405.1:0-4793 GCA_043752905.1 Nannocystis sp.
CGACCGGGGACGTGAACACGACCGGCGCCTCCGGTTCGTCCGTCGCCGACACCACCGACGAGACTCCGACCAGCGGCGCGAGCAGCAGCGACACCGGGGACACCGGCCCTGCCCCTGAGATCGACTACACGATGGCGGGCCCGCACCCGGTCGGCAACGCTCGCTTCATGCTGCCTGCCGGCGACCGCGAGCTGCTCGTCGAGGTGTGGTACCCCGCGGACGTCGGCGCCACCGCTGCGGCCGCGCAGGGCCACCCGATCGCCGAGTTCGTGCCCGCGGGGCCGGACCGGGTCGCCTTCGAGGACCTGCTCGCCAAGCTCTCGCCGGCTGGACAGGTCGGCACGCGGCTGCAGACCCGGTCCGCGCTCGACGCGACGCCCGCTGTGGGCGGGCCGTGGCCGGTGCTCGTGTTCTCGCACTGCTATGACTGCGTGCGCTTCTCGGCGTTTAGCGTCGCGGAGCGGCTCGCCAGCCATGGCTTCATCGTCGCCGCGCCCGACCACACCGGCGGCACCCTGTTCGACTCGCTCGAGGGCGACAGCGCCGACCTCGGCGAGGACTTCTTGAAAGTTCGTCGCGCCGACCTCGGGCTCGTGCTCGACGCCGTGCTCGACGCGAACGCCACCGCCGTCCCCGTATCACTACGCGGCCTCGCCGACCCGGCGCGCGTCGGCGTGTACGGTCACAGCTTCGGGGCCGCGACCGCGGGTCGTCTCGCGCAGGAGGACCCGCGGGTCCGCGCCGCGCTGCCGATCGCCGCGCCCGTCGAGAACCCGATCTTCCCGAACACCCACGTCGCCGACATCCACGTGCCGATGCTCGCGATACTCGCCGAGGAGGACAACAGCATCGGCAAGCTCGGCAACAAGCTGATCGGCGACAATTTTAAAGTCCAGAACCCGCCCGCGTGGCTCGTCCGCGTCCGCGACGCCGGGCACTGGGGCTTCACCGACATCTGTGGCCTGACCGCCGGCTTCTCCGCCGGCTGCGGCGAGGGCACCCGGCAGACGGTCGACGGCGAGGCCTTCACCTACCTCGACATCGAGATCGGTCGCGGGATCGCCAGCGCCTACGCCGTCGCGTTCTTCGACCTGCACCTGCGTGACAACGCCGCGGCCCGCGACTACCTCGACGCGGCCGACCCCGCCACATACGTCACCACCGAGGTCCGCGAGTAGCCCCGCGGTTGCAACCGCCGCGGCCGGCTGTCACCCTTGGCCCGCCGATGTCGTCCCCGCGCCTCGTCCTCCGGTCGCTCGTCCTCCTCGCCGCCCTCGGCCTCGCCTGCGACGCCCGCGTCGAACCCAGCGCCTCCGCGAGCCCGCCACCCGCGGCCCCCGCGAAGGCGCCTGCCCCGGCGCCTCCGGCCCCTCCGACCGCCCCCGCGAGCCCGTACGCGCGCGCGGCGGACATGGAGTATCTCGAGGTCATCCACGTCCCGCGCGGCACCCCGCCCGCGAGCACGCCCGACCCCGACGCGAAGCTGCCGATGCTGGTCGCGATCCACGGCCTCGGCGACAGCCCGGAGGGCTTCCAGGACCTCGTCGCCGACCTCCCGGTCACCGTGCGCCTCATCGTCCCTCGCGGCCTCGACCCGGTCGAGAGCGGCTTCTCGTGGTTCCCGCTGCGCGCGCGCAGCACCGACGTCGCCGGCCTCTCGCGCGGCATCTCGGCCGCCGGCGACCGCCTCGCCGCGTTGATCGTCGAGCTACGAAAGACGCGACCCACCGTCGGCCTCCCGGTCGTCACCGGCTTCTCGCAGGGCGGCATGTTGAGCTTCGAGCTCGCCGTGCATCACCCGGAGCTGGTCGCGTTCGCGGTGCCGGTCGGCGGCTGGTTGCCGCCTCCGCTGTGGCCGTCGGTGTTGCCGCCGCACAAACCCCTGCCGAAGATCGTCGCGCTGCACGGCGAGGCCGATCCCGCCGTCAAGTTCGCGCCCACGCTCGCGGCCGTCGAGCACCTCGAGAAGCTCGGCTGGCCGGTGACGCTCAAGCGTTACCCCGAGGTCGGTCACGCGATCCCGCCGAACGTCCGCCGCGAGCTGTATCAGCAATTGCAGCGCGCCCTGGAGAACCCATGACCGAGACCGTCAAGAAGCAGCGCAAGCTGCGGACCTACCCCGAGCTCGAGCGCCTCGCGTTCATGCACCCGTGGGACATCAAGGCGACCGCGGCGCTGCACCGCGTGCCCGGCTTCGACCGGCTGATCGCCAAGGTGATGGAGTACGGCCTCGAGCGTGTGCTGTTCCTCGAGAACATCGCCGACAACGTGCGCGTCACCCACAAGATGTTCCCCCGGCTGTATCGCTATCTCCAGTGGAGCTGCAAGGTGCTCGGCGTTCCCGAGCCCGAGTTCTACGTCAGCATGGACCCGGTCCCGAACGCCTACACCTACGGGCACACCAAACCATTCATCGTCATGACCTCCGGCCTCATCGACCTGCTCGGCGAGGAGGAGCAGTTCTACGCGGTCGCCCACGAGGTCGGGCACATCAAGTGCGAGCACGTACTTTATACCGCGGTGGCAGTGAACATCGCCGCGATCGTCGAGCTGTTCGGGCAGGCCACCCTCGGCCTCGGCTCCCTGCTCGGCAAGGGCCTCGAGCTGCCGCTCTACGACTGGCGCAGAAAGTCCGAGCTCTCGGCCGACCGCGCGGCGCTGCTGTGCATCCAGGACCGTGCGGTGGCGATGCGCTGCTTCATGAAGCTGGCCGGCGGCGCCAACAAGCTGTTCCACGAGATGGACCCGGACGAGTTCACGCGCCAGATCCGGGCCTACGAGGAGGCCGACGAGTCCAACCTCAACAAGCTCTACAAGTTCCTGATCACCGCATTTCGCCAGCACCCGTTCCCGATCATGCGGGCCAAGCACCTCGACGAGTGGATCACCAGCGGCGACTTTGCGCGCATCTCCGGCGTCAGCCCGGACGACGCCTGATATGTGCTAGGCCCAAAAAGGACGTGCTCCACTGCAAGCGGCGCCCTCTCCAAACACACCCATGACATCGGAAGCCCGCGGCGAGCACGGGCGCGAGCACGGGCAGCACCAGCGGCGTCGAGGCGAGCACGAGCAGCACGAGCTCGACCACCGGCGACCTTGCGAGCACGTCGACCAGCAGCGCGGTCGGGTCGACCACGCTGATCTGGGACGTCGGCTCCGGCCAGGACCTCGGCGACGGGAAGCCGGTGGGCTGCAAGGGGAAAATCGACTTCCTCTTCGTCATCTCGCGGGCGACGGGGATGGAGGGGTTCCAGACCCAGCTGCTGCCCGGCGATCGGCCGTGGCTTCAAATCGGCGATGAAAGCGACGGCGGGCAGCTCCGCGGGCGCGCCCATGTCGTCGGTCTCGACCCCTGTCTCGCTGCCTGGCGATGTCGTGCCCGCGTCATCGCCCGTGACGGTCTGCATGCCCCCAAAGGTAACCCCGCCTACCGCTTTCGCCGCCAGAAGATCCGCCGCGTCCACTCGGTCGCGACGATCCGCAGGTCATCGAAGTACGTGTACGAGACCGGCACGACGACCAGCGTCAGGATCGTCGCCGTCGTCATGCCGCCGACCAGCGTCTTGCCGAAGGGTCCATAATTGAGTCCCTCGCCGGTCGGCGTCGAGAAGGCCAGCGGGATCATGCCCCCGACGGTCGTCAGCGCGGTCATCATGATCGGCCGAAATCTCTGCATACCCGCCTGCACGATCGCCTCCTCGCGCGACAGCCCGGCGACCCGCGCGCTGTTGATGAAATCGACGAGCACGATGCCATTGTTCACGACCACGCCGAGCAGCAGCAGGATCCCGATCACCGCCAGCGAGTCGATCGGCGAGCCGGTGAACATCAGGAACCACCACACGCCGATGAACGACAGCGGGATCGACGGCAGCACGCTCATCGGCAAGATGAACGACTCGAACAAAAATCCCATCAGCAGGAAGATGAAGATCGTCGACAGGATCATCGCGCCGAACAGGTCGGTCGCCAGATCGTCGGCCTCGCGGGTGTTGCGGTCGGCGTCGAAGCTCAGGCCGCTGGGCAGCTCGTAGCGCTCGAGGAACGCCTTGATCGCCTTCTCGGTCGCGGCGCGGTCCTCCTTGGCCAGCTCGAGGCGGATCAGCGCGGCGACCCGCTTGTCGTTGCGCACCAGCGCGTTCTCACCCTTGCGCAGGCCGGTCTCGGTCAGCACGTTGATCGGCACGACCTTCCCGCTGTCGCTGAGCACCTTGAACTCGAGCAGCTGCGACAGCTGCTCGCGGTCCTCCTTGCGGTAGCGGATCCGGACGTTGATCTCGCGGTCCTCCGTCGGGCTCTGGAAGCGCGGCAGCAGCTGACCGCGGATCGCATATGCGATGGTGTTGGCGATCGTGCCCGCCGACACCTTGAAGCGCTCGCCCATCGTGCGGTCGATCGACAGCGCCAGCTCGTCGCGGCGGATCGAGTCGGCCCCGCGGCTGGAGATCCCCAGCACGCCCGGCTGGGCCAGCAGCGCCTGCTCGAGGTCCTCCTTGGTGTCCTGCACCGACTGGTGATCGTCGCCGTAGATCGTCACCATGAAGGCGTCGTCCTGCGTGCCGTCGCTGCCGCCGAAGCGCGCCTCCTTCACCCAGCCGGGACGGTTGGGCAGCTTGTCGTAGACCTCCTGGCGGACCTCCTTGAACGGCCGCTCGCCCGACGTCTGCTTCTCGAAGAACACTTGCACCTGCGCGAAGGTCCCGTCGAAGCCGATGTACTGCCCCGCGATGCGATACTCCGCCTTGTTCGCGTCGACCGTCTGCTCGAGCTCGCGAAAGAACGAATCGGCCTCC
>JAYUXQ010000406.1:0-1855 GCA_043752905.1 Nannocystis sp.
TCGTACCCTCGCCCTTTCAGGATCGCCCGCAAAGGCCGCGAGCGAGCCGCGAGCGAGCCGCACAAGCTATCACGCCGGCCGCGTCGCCGACAACCCGAGTGCGCGCGCGGACTGGCGCGCATGCGCGCGCGATGTCCCTTTTTATGGACGGCGAAGCCGGCCTGCTAAACGGTCGACGTCCGCGCGTCGGGAGTCTACGATGCGTACAGGGGAGCGAGCCGCTTATGACGACGCCAGCGAGCGAGCGTCCCGGGATCGATGAACAGTGTATAAAACGCGATCATTTGCAGACTGAAATATATCAGTTGATACATCGTGATGGCGACGACGAGGTGCAGGCCGATCCCCGTGACGATGCCGAGCGGACGTAATTTGCGGACTCCCAGCAGCAGCGGCGCGAGCAGCTCGAAGCCCAGCGCCAGGTGTTGTTGCACGGGGAAGGCCCAGTTGGGCAGGGTGCGGACCAGCCAGGCGGCGGCGTCGGTCATGTAGAGGCCCTGGATCTGCATCCACAAGACGTCGCTGTATTGGAGCCAGTCGCCGTGGAGAGATTTGCAGAGGCCGGAGGCGAAGTAGTGGGTCACCAGGGTCCATTGCAGCATGCGTATCGGCCAGGCTGAAATGGTGGCACCCGCGGGGGTGAGGATCAGGACCAATAACGTGAAGACGTATAGACGATTGAGCGTGAAGGCGGAGATCGGGTCGGCCAGGCTGACGTAGATGACGGCGGCGAGCGTGATCGCGAGCGCGGGACGGCGCAGGCGAGGGGAGCGCGTGAAGATCGCAAGGGCGAGGGCGGTGAAGGTGAGGGCGGCGAAGGCCACCGTCATGCCTGGGGGGAGCAGGGGGAGGATCGGGGCGTGGGTGCGGTCGGCGGCGACGGAGGGGTGGAAGCCGATCGCGGTCAGCCACTCCGTCGCGTGGGTGAAGCGGGCGACGAGGTACAGGACGAGGCTGTAGAGCAGCGCCTGACGGAAGGCGTCGAGGCGGTCCGCGGGGACCGGGGCGTACCAGTGTGCGTCCCAGCGGGCTCGCAGCGCGCGCAGGACCGCGGTGATCCTGGCGACGATCATGGTGGGGTCTCCCTGCGGTGCATCGACAGGATCCGCATGCGGTTGGCGGGCAACTTCTCGACGGGTGGGGGCTGCCAGGCGCCCTCGGGGGGGCGATCGGCCTGTGGCGCGGTCCAGGTCCACACGAAGCGCAGCTCGTCGGGTTGGCGGCGCTCGGGGTGGAGCGCGTGGTGGCGCGCGAACAGGTACGCGGCGACCTCCTCGCGGCCGCGCGCGCGTTCGGGGCCCCAGTGGATCAGGAAGCGGTGCAGGCGGGTGCGATGGCCGAAGGGCTCCATCGGGAAGTATTCGCCGAGGTCGAGGGTCTGCCAGTCGGGACGGCCGTGGCTGCGGACCTGCACGTAATACGCGTTCCAGCTGCGGGGACGCGTGGTGAACAGGCAGGCGATGTTGTGACAGTCGTGCAGCAGCGCGGGCTCGCCCGGGATCCGGCGCTGGCTGACGGCGCCGTGCCAGAACACGGGCACGAGCCACAGCGCGAAGAAGGCCGCGACGAGCAGCCGGTCGCGCCGCCGTGGTCCGATGCGCGCCGCGGTCGATGGTGGCTCGGCAGGATCTGCGGACAGCGTTCGCACGGCTTCGCGGGCGTGGTTGTACCAAACTCGCGGATCTGCCGCGCGGCGCGATCGTCGGTGCGGCGCCTACCTGCGCCACAACCCCGGTCACGCGTTCGATCGACCGGCCCGGAGGTTTCCTCGCGCGGCGCTCCAGGATGTGCCAAGGAGGATCATGGTCTCGAGGATCAGCGGGCTGTGCGTCGTCGTCGTGGTGTTGCAGGGATC
>JAYUXQ010000407.1:0-4792 GCA_043752905.1 Nannocystis sp.
GACCCGCTGGCGACCACGCGACCGCCCTCGTCGCCCGCGCCCGGCCCGACGTCGATCACGAAGTCGCTGCCGGCGACCACGCGCATGTCGTGCTCGACCACGATGACCGTGTTGCCGGCGGCGACCAGCGCGTCGAGCTGCGTCATCAGCCGGTCGACGTCCGAGGGGTGCAGGCCGGTCGTCGGCTCGTCGAGGACATACAACGTCGAGCCACGGGATATGCGTTGCAGCTCGGTCGCCAGCTTGATCCGCTGGGCCTCGCCGCCCGACAGCTCCGTCGCCGGCTGGCCGAGCCGGAGGTAGCCGAGGCCGACCTCGCGCAGCACATGCAACGAACGCAGCACCGGCGGCTCGTCGGCGAAGAACACATATGCCTCGTGCACCGTCATCCCCAGCACCTCGGCGATGGTCTTCCCGTTGTGCCGGATCTCGAGCGTCTTCGCGTTGTAGCGGGCGCCGTGGCAGGTCGAGCACGGCGCGTACACGCTCGGCATGAACAGCAGCTCCACGGACACGAAGCCCTCCCCCTCGCAGGTCTCGCAGCGCCCCCTGGCGACGTTGAACGAGAAGCGGCCGGCGTCGTAGTGGCGGGCCCGCGCCGCCTTCGTCGCCGCGAACAGCTTGCGCACGTGGTCGAACAGCCCCGTGTACGTGGCGAGGTTCGACCGCGGCGTGCGCCCGATCGGCTTCTGGTCGACCCGCATCAGCCGCTTGATCGTCTCCATGCCGCCGGTGATCTTGCCGCCCGTCGGCGCCTGCGGCGTGCTCTCGAGGCCCTCGCCCTCCTCCTCGTCCCCGGCGAGCACGTGCCCCAGATGCGCGGCGACCAGCTCGACCAGCGCCTGGCTGACCAGGCTCGACTTGCCCGACCCCGACACCCCCGTCACCGACGTGAACACGCCCAGCGGAAACGCGACGTCGAGCCCCTCGAGGTTGTTGCGCGTCACCCCGGCGAGGCGCAGCCAGCCCCGCGGCGTCCGCGGCGTGCGTATCGGCGCTCGGACATGTCCGAACAGATGCAGCCGCGTCTGCGACGCCAGTACGCGATCGAGCCCCGCCGGCGGCCCACTATAAAGGATCTCGCCGCCCTGCTCGCCCGCCGCCGGCCCGACGTCGACGATCCAGTCGGCCCGCCGGATCACATCGAGGTCGTGCTCGACCACGAACAATGAATTGCCCGACGCCTTGAGCCGCCCGAGCGCCACCAGCAGCGCCTCGGTGTCCGCCGGGTGCAGGCCCGCCGACGGCTCGTCGAGCACGTACACCACCCCGAACAGGTTGGATCGCACCTGCGTCGCCAGGCGCAGGCGCTGCAGCTCGCCGGGCGACAGCGTCGGCGTGGTCCGCTCGAGCGTCAGGTACCCGAGCCCCAGGTCGAGCAATACACCGAGCCGCCCGAGCAGGTCGCTGGCGATGCGCTGGGCCACCTCGGCGCGCTCCGGGTGGTCGTGCTTCATCCGCGCCATCCCGGGCGCGTCGCCCGCGGCCCGGGGCCGCATCACCTCCCGCAGCTGCGCCAGCGACAGTCGCGAGATCTCGGCGATGTCGAGCCCGGCGAAGGTCACCGACAGCGGCTCGGGCCGCAGGCGCTTGCCATCGCATTGCGGGCACTCGCTGCTGACCAGATATTGTGCCACCCGGCGCTTGATCATCGCGCTCTGTGTATGGGCGAATGCATGCAATACATAGCGCCGCGCGCTGGTAAAAGTGCCCTGATACGACGGCTCGGCCTTGCGCTTGATCGCCCGGCGTACCTCCTCGGCGTCGAAGCCGGCGTACACCGGCACGACCGGCTGCTCATCGGTGAACAGCAGCCACTCCCGGTCCTTTTTGGCGAGATCCTTCCACGGTTTATCGATGTCGAGGCCGAGGGTCACGCAGATGTCGCGCAGGTTCTGCCCGTGCCACGCCGGCGGCCACGCCGCGATCGCCCGCTCGCGGATGCTCAACGTCGGGTCTGGCACCATCGACCGCTCGCTGACCTCGTAGATCCTCCCGAGCCCGTGACACCCCGGGCACGCGCCCTCCGGCGTGTTGGTCGAGAACGACTCCGCGTACAGGATCGCCTGGCCCCTCGGATAGTCCCCCGCGCGCGAGTAGAGCATGCGCAGCAGGTTCGACAGCGTCGTCACGCTGCCGACCGACGACCGCGAGGTCGCCCCGCCGCGCTGCTGCTGCAACGCGACCGCGGGCGGCAGGCCCTCGATGCTGTCGACCTGCGGCGCCTGCATCTGGTCGAACAGCCGCCGCGCGTACGGGGCGACCGACTCGAGGTAGCGCCGCTGCGCCTCCGCGAACAGCGTGCCGAACGCCAGCGACGACTTGCCCGATCCCGAGACCCCCGTGAACACCACCAGCGCGTCGCGCGGGACCTCGAGGTCGACGCCCTTGAGGTTGTTCTCGCGGGCCCCGCGGACCCGCACGAAGCCGGTCCAGTCGCCGCCACCTTGCGATGCGTCCACCATGGCCGTGCCCATAGCAAAGCCCGCCACCGCGGGCCCCGCCGGCGAGGCCCGCCGGGCGAGGCGGCGGCGACGGGCCTGTGAAAATCCCGCCGACGCCGAGTGCGCACATCGCGCAAATCGCAACACAGGGCCCGCAGAAGCCCGAGAAGACGGTGCCGCGCCGGCCCGCTGTCTGTATCATCCGGCGGCGCATGCTCGACCACCTCAACGAGCTCCTCCACCTGATCGCCCGCTGGGTGCATCTGATCGCGGGGGTCATGTGGATCGGCAACTCGCTGCTGTTCAACTGGCTCGACCGCAACCTCGAGCGCGCGAAGGATGCCAGGGCGGGCGTCGTCGGCACGCTCTGGATGATCCACTCCGGCGGGTTCTACGAGGTCGAGAAGAAGGCGCTGGAGCCGGGCCAGATGCCCGCGACCCTGCACTGGTTCAAGTGGCAAAACGGCGTCACCTGGCTGTCGGGCATCTCGCTGCTGATCCTCGTGTTTTACCTCGCTGCCTCGTCGACGATGGTCGACCCCGACATCTCCGACATCAGCTCACGGACCGCGATCCTGATCAGCGCGCTCTCTTTGCCGCTGTCCTACCTCGCCTACGACCTCGTGTGGCGCACGCGCATCGGCAAGCGGCCCGGGCTCGCCACATTTCTTACCGTCGTCGTCGTCGTCGCCACCTCCGCCGTCTATTTCGCGTACTTCAGCGGGCGCGCCGCGTACATTCACGTCGGCGTGCTGCTCGGCACCCTGATGACCGGCAACGTCTGGCTCGTCATCATGCCCTCGCAGCGCGAGCTGGTCGCCGCCACGATCGAGGGCAGAGAGCAGGACCCCGCGACCGGCTATCAGGCCAAGTCGCGGTCGATCCACAACAACTACTTCACCTTCCCGCTGCTGTTCATCATGCTCAGCGGACACTTCCCCTCGACCTTTAGCCACCCGCAGAGCTGGCTGATCCTCGCCGTGCTCGCGCTCGGCAGCGCCGGCATCCGGCACTTGATGAACGTCCGGTTCACCAACCCACTGTGGCTATTCCCTGCCATATCGCTGTTCATCGTCACATTTTTGTTCGCGCTGGTCATAATGTCGGACCGCGACATCCTCGGCTCTGGCCTGCCCGCGCGGACCACCCCCGTCGAGTTCGGCGAGGTCGCCGACATCGTCCACAAGCGCTGCACCAATTGTCACTCCGCGACCCCGAGCGACGCGGTCTACCGGTCCGCGCCCAACGGCGTGATGTTCGACACCCCCGACCAGATCCTGCGCAAAGCCGACGACATCAAGCTGCGCGCCGTCACCCTCAGAAACATGCCGCTCGCCAACATCACCGCGATCACCCTGGAGGAGCGCGCGGCGCTCGGCGCCTGGGTCGATCAGGGCGCGAAGGGACCCCCGGCACCATGAACAATCGAACAATCGCACAATCGCACAATCGCACACGAGGGGTGAAGCCATGAGCGCCACCGAGCTGGTCATTCGCAGTCATCGCGTCGTCACACCAGGGGGCATCCGCGCCGCGTCGGTGCACGTCGCCGACGGGCGCATCGTCGCCGTCGCCGAGCACGACGCCATACCAGCCGGCGCGAAGCTCGTCGACGCCGGCGACGCCGTCGTCATGCCCGGCGTCGTCGATACCCACGTACACGTCAACGAGCCCGGCCGCACCGAATGGGAGGGCTTTCGCACCGCCACGCAGGCAGCGGCCGCGGGCGGCGTGACGGCCCTCGTCGACATGCCGCTCAATAGTATCCCGGCGACCACCACCCTCGCGGCCCTGCGGACCAAGCGAGGCGAGGCCGAGGGCCAGCTATGGATCGACGTCGGCTTTTGGGGCGGCGTCGTGCCCGGCAACGCCGGCGAGCTGGCCGCGATGGCCGAGCACGGCGCGATCGGCTTCAAGTGTTTTTTGACGCCCTCGGGCGTCGACGAGTTCGGCTTCGTCAATGAGCAGGAGCTGCGCCCCGCGATGCGCGAGCTGGCGAGGATCCGCTCGACGCTGCTCGCCCACGCCGAGATGCCCGGGCCGATCGAGGCCGCCGAGGCCGAGCTGCTGCGCACCCACGCCGACCCGCGCCTCTACATGACCTACCTGGCCTCGCGGCCGCGCGCCGCCGAAAACGACGCGGTCGCGCTGCTCGTCCGCCTGTGCACCGATACCGGCGCGCGCACCCACGTCGTGCATCACGCCTCGTCCGACGCCCTGCCGATGATCGCCCACGCGCGCGCGGCCGGACTGCCATTGTCGGCCGAGACCTGCCCGCATTATCTCAGCTTCGCCGCCGAGGACATCCCCGACGGCGCGACCGCCTTCAAGTGCGCCCCGCCGATCCG
>JAYUXQ010000408.1:0-4792 GCA_043752905.1 Nannocystis sp.
AGCCGGCTCGGCCGCACGCGAGGATGCCGTGGCCGCATCGGCCGGCGCTGGCAGCTCGACCAGCGTCACGCCCTCCGGCTCGGCCGGCGCGTTGACCAGCGCGAGGTATGTGTCGTAGCGCAGGTCCTCGCCCATGCGGTTGTCGAAGGCCAGCGACGGCGCCCGGTCGTCGTCCTCCTCGCCAGGGTCACCCTCGTCCTCCTCCTCGCGGATCACCTCGCCGCAGTCGACGACCACCGCGACCGGCACCGGGGCGAGCGCGTAGACCCGCGAACGCGCAAAGTGCTGCTCGAGCAGGTCCTGAAAGTCGCCCAAGCCGAGGCCCCCGCGGCTCGCCGCCGGCACCGTGAGGATTACCGTACGACCCTCCGCCGCGCCCTCGGCCAGCGCGCTCAGCAGGCGAAACGCCCGCGAATCGAGGCGGTTCTCGAGGCGCCCGCGGGCCCGCGCCGCGAAGCGTGAGAGGCTCGCCGTGGCGACGAAGAAGCGCCCGAGATCGACGACCGCCACCTCCCAGGGCGCCTGCGCCAGCAGACTGTCGAAGTCCTCGAGCGGGTGCACCCCACGACGCCGCGGCCCCGCGAGATCGCCGGGCCGCTCGGCCAGCAACCACACCGTGTTGGCCCGCTCCGGCACCAGTTCGGCGAGCATCGCGGCCGCGGTGCCGGGCACGCGCCGTGGCTCGCGCAGCGAGGCCTCGACCTCGGGATCGGCGACCACCCGCGCTCGCCCCGCCCAGATGTCGCGACAAAACCCGAGCCGCGCGCACCACCGCGGAGCGACCATCGAGGCTGCGCTCGCCGGAGTCGGCGCGCCCGACGACCCCGACGACCCCAACGACCCCGCGGCAAGATCCACCGGGGACTCGTTGCGGCCGTCATGGCCCTCGCGGCTGTCTGGACCTGCGGACATACGAAGCGCCCACTCTTTAGCCCGCCGGGACGCCCGCTGGCAACGTTTGGGCCTGCGTTGCGGGCTCGGGCCCGGAGTGATAGCTTGCGCCGCCTGGAAGCCTCCCTCCGCGCCAAGCTTGACAGCATCGCCGATCGTCATGACGAGCTCGGCGCGATGCTCTGCGACCCCGAGATCGTCGGGGACAAGACCCGCTTCCTCGCGCTGTCCCGCGAACACGGCGAGATCGCCCCGATCGCGCTGACGCTCGCGCAGTTCAAGCAGGTCGAGGCCGCCCTCGCTGGCGCCGAGGAGCTGCTCGCCGACCCGGACATGCGTGAGATGGCCGAGCACGATGTCCGCGAGCTACGCGAACAAAAGGCCCAGCTCGAGCGCGACCTCCAGCGCCTGCTGCTCCCGCGCGACCCCAACGACAGCCGCAACGTCATCCTCGAGATCCGCGGCGGCACCGGCGGCGAGGAGGCCGCGCTGTTCGCCGCCGATCTGTGGCGCATGTACACGCGTCACGCCGAGCGCCACCGCTGGTCGGTCGAGGTCCTCAGCGTCAGCGAGGCGTCGGCCGGCGGCCTGAAGGAGATCACGGGGCTGATCCGCGGCAAGGATGTCTACGCGATGCTCAAGTTCGAGAGCGGGGTACACCGGGTCCAGCGGGTCCCCGCGACCGAGGCCCAGGGCCGGATCCACACCTCCACGGCGACGGTGGCGATCATGCCCGAGGCCGAGGAGGTCGACATCGTCATCAACCCCAAGGACATCGAGGTCCAGACGATGCGCGCCAGTGGTTCGGGCGGCCAGCACGTCAACACCACCGACTCGGCCGTCCGCGTCACGCACGTGCCGACAGGCCTCGCCGTCCACTGCGCGCAGGAGAAGTCGCAGATCAAGAACCGCGAGATCGCGATGCGACTGCTGCGGTCACGCCTCCTCGACCGCGAGATCCAGAAGTACGAGGCCGACCGGGCCGCGCAGCGCAAGGGCCAGATCGGCACCGGCGACCGCTCCGAGAAGGTCCGCACCTACAACTATCCGCAGGACCGCATCTCCGATCACCGCATCGGCCTGACCCGCCACGCGCTCGACGACTTCATGGACGGCGCGATCGATGAGGTGATCGCCGCCCTGCGGGCCAGCGACGAGGCCCAGCGCCTCGCCGAAGCCCAGGGACAGTGATTAAACAACAAGGACCCCGGCGAAGGCCGTGATCCTTGTTGTGACACGTTCACGTTGAAGTGAGCGCGGCCGGTCGGTGGACACCGCCGGCTGTCGCTTCAACCGATCTCAGGGCGTGACGCACACGTCCGCGCCGCCGGGGCCGGCGTGCGGGCAGTGGGTGTCCGGGTCGCCGATCGCGACGCCGGCGTGATACTCGCGGCAGCCGACCGAATCACCGGCGGTCGCGTCCTTGATGCCCGGGTACCACTCGGAGCACTGGTCCGTGCAGTCGGCCATGTCCGTGTAGAGGTTGAGCTTGGCCTTGCAGTTGGCGAAGTAGGTCGTGCAGTAGTCGTCGCAGGTCGGCGCATCCGCCGAGACGCACACGCCGTCGCCGGTCGGGCCGGCGTGCGGGCAGTGCAGTTTGGCGTCCGCCATGCCGGCGACCTCGACGTGGTAGGTGCGGCAGCCGAGGCTGTCGCCCGCGGTCTCGTTGGGCTGACCGACCGGCCACTGGGCGCACTGCGCCAGGCACTCCTCGTCGTTCGCGTACTCGCTGAAGTCCTTGCACGCGGTCGCGTACAGGCTGCAGTAGTTCTCGCAGGTGAGGTCGACCGGGTCGCCGGTGACGTCACCGGTGCTCGAAGAACCATCGGTCGTAGCATCGGTCGTCCCGTCGGTCGTCATGCCCGTGGTCGGGTTGGTCGCCGTCGCGGGCCCCGTCGTCGCGGGCTCCGTCGTCGCGGGCTCCGTCGTCGCGGGCTCGGTCGTCGCGGGCTCCGTCGTCGCCGTCGGATCGGTCGTCGCGGGCTCCGTCGCCGCCGTCGGATCGGTCGTCGTGACGCCGGTCGTGTTGTTGGTGGTCGAACCGGCGGTGTCGGTGTCGGATTTGTCGTCACCGCAGGCCGCGAGGGCGAGGGCGAACATGGGGGTCAAGAGCAAGGTAGCGGTGCGCATCAGTCAAGTCCTTGTAGGGTTGCGGCGACAGAGTAACGCAGCGTTCGTGCGTCGTGCCATCTTCGTGAACGCTCTGCTACGAGCCACGTTGCGCCGCGGATCATCAGCGGACCATCGGCGTGAAGGGGTAGCGAGGCCCTCACGGTGTGCAAGCGCCGACGCACCACGCCAGCGCACCCATTGCAAGCGCGCAAAACTCCGAAAATGCGGGCTTGCGAGCGTTCCTGGAAGCGGGCAGTCTCGGGCGAAATCGCCCGCCCGCCGCTCCGATCGCGCCGCTCCGGCCCGAACAAAATTAAGGATCGAATCATGAATACGACACGCAAGACCGCGGGGCTGATCGCCGTCGCGATCACGGCTGCAGCTACGGTGAGCCCGCTCCATACCGACACGGCCAACGCCGCGGACCACGTCGACGCGCCGAGGAGCACCGCCAACCTCCTGGCGGACATCACGGACATTTACGCGTGGCACACCGGCGACGGCAAGGTCGTCGCCGTGCTCGACTTCGCGGGCCTCACCGAGGCAGGCACGCCGCCCAAGTTCGACGCCAACGTCCTCTACGGCATCCACGTCGACAACACCGGCGACAACCTGCCGGACCACAACGCGTGGATCCGCTTCGGTCAGGACGCCGGCGGCAACTGGGGCGTACAGGTCACGGATCTCCCCGGCGGTGCGCCGGTCGTCTCCGGCCCGATCAACACCGTCATCAACGCCGGCCTCGGCCTGCGCGTGTGGGCCGGCCCGCGCGACGACCCGTTCTTCTTCGACCTCGACGGGTTCAAGAAGACCGCCATGACCGGCACGCTCTCGTTCGACAAGACCCACGACACCTTCGCCAAGACCAACGTCGTCTCGATCGTCGTCGAGATGAGCACCGACGCCGTGCTCGGCGCAGGCCCGTCGTTTCGCCTGTGGGCCTCCACCCGGGTCAAGCCCTGAGATCGCCGGAGCACACCACCATGCACCACTTCACGAAGCTCTCCCTGCTCCTCGCCACTGTCGGCGTGACTGTCAGCTTTGCCGCCGCCTGCGGCGACGACGGCAGCGACACTGAAACCGACGCGGCTACCACCGCAGCTACCACCGCAGCTACCACCCCGGCGACCACCCCGGGCCCGACCACCGCCACCCCCACGAGCACCGACCCCGGCACCACCAACCCGGGCACCACCAACCCGACCGCGGACGGTGATACGGGTAATACGGGTGATACGGGTGATACAGGTAATACGGGTGATACGGGTGGCAACGGCTTCGTGTTCGACGCGACGCCCCCCGACAGCATGGTCCAGCTCGACCGCATGGGCATGCCCGCCGTCGCCACGGCCGTGATCTCGGTCGACAAGAAGGACGCGTACAACGAGGGGACCCCGACGGACGACGCCGCGTCCGCGTTCGTCGACGACATCATCGCCAACGTCACGGCCCTGCACGTCGCGCTCGACGACGATCTGATCGCCCTCCAGCTGTCGCCCTGCGCCGCGATGGACTGCGTCACGCAGGCCACCCCGCTGGTCGTCCCCGACACCCTGCAGATCAACCCGGGCATGCCCGCGGGCTTCCCCAACGGCCGCAAACTCGCCGACCCCGTCGTCGACATCACCCTCGCGGTGGTCCTCCTCGACCTCAAGAAGCACCCCGTCGACGCGTTCGCCAAGCTCCCGCTCAACCCGGCGAACAACGACAAGGAGTTCCTCCCGGACTTCCCCTACGTCGCCCTGCCGCACTAGTCGTGCACGCACAGGCGCCTCGTCTCCACGCGTCC
>JAYUXQ010000409.1:0-1853 GCA_043752905.1 Nannocystis sp.
GTGGTGCGATACTGGCGGGCGTGACCCGGTTCTCCACGGTGCGTAACGATGCAGGGGACGCGCTGCCGGTGGCGCACGGCGAGGGCGGCGTCGACGGGCTGCTGGACTTCGTCGACGGGCACCGGGGCTGGTTACAGGACCAGCTGAGGACCCGCGGCGTGGCGCTGCTGCGTGGCTTCGGGCTGCGGACGCCGGCGCAGTTCGAGGCGGTGGCGCGGGCGGTCGAGCCAGAGCTCAAGAACGAGTACCTCGGCACCTCGCCGCGCGACGCGCTGACGCCGTATGTGTTCTCGGCGAGCGAGCTGCCGCCGTACTATCCGATCCCACAGCACTGCGAGATGACCTTCGTGAAGCAGCCGCCACGCCGGCTGATGTTCGCGTGCCTGGTGGCGCCGCGGGGCGGCGGCGGGGAGACGCCGGTGTGTGACATGCGAACGGTGGCGGCGGCGCTCGACCCGGCGGTGCGTGGACGCTTCGAGCGTGGGGGGATCCGCATCATTCGTAACTATGGCGGGCCGTCGGGCCAGGGGCGCTTCGATCTGTGGCAACTCAAGCGCTGGGACGAGCTGTTCCAGACCACGGACCGCGCGGCCGTCGAGGCCCGCTGCGCGGCCGAGGGCGTGTACACCGACCTGCGCTGGGGGCCGGGCGATCGCCTGCGCCTGATCAGCGAACATGACGCATTGCGTGCCCACCCCGAGACGGGCGTGCCGGTGTGGTTCAACCATGTCCAGGTGTTCCACCTGTCGACGGCGGCGTCCGAGCTGCGGCGGATCTATCACCGCACCGGCGATCTGCGCAGTGGTCTGTTGTGGCGCTTCGCCGAGGCCGCGGTGGCGGGCAAGCGCAGGTTCACGGCGATGGACGAGCAGGCGCTGCACTGCACGTACCGCGACGGCAGCGAGATCGCGGTCGCCGACCTCGAGCACGTGCGCGACACGATCTGGCGCCACATGATCGCCGAGCCGTGGCAGCAGGGCGACATGGTGGTGATCGACAACTTCGCGGTGGCGCACGGGCGCCTGCCGTATCGCGGGCCGCGGCAGGTCGTCGTCGCGTGGGCGTGACTGTCCCCCGGGACAGGTTCGAGCAAAACGAGGAGCCCCGATCATGCGTGCGCATGATCGGGGCCGTGAAGCGCATCAGGCCGGGAAGGCCGTGAAGCGGATCAGGCGGGCACGCGCTCTTTTTGTTGGCGGGCGAAGTGGCGGTGCTCGGCGATCGCGGCGATAAAGCGCGTGGCGAAGGCCTTGCGGTCGGCGGGCTTGCGGTCGGCGACGACGCCGGGGAGCGCGGCGATCGCGGCCTCGGTCTGCTGGGCGTCCTTGCTGGGGCTGGTGATGTTGCTGGCGATCAGCAGGTCGACGCCCTCGGCGGCGGCGGCGATCGCCTTGCAGTGACGGAAGGCCTCGTTGATCCAGTGGACCGCGTCGCCCTCGTTGCGCAGGGCGGCGACGCTGTTGGTGCCACCCGGCACGAACACGGCGTCGTACATGATCGAGGCCATGGTCAGGAAGGTCTTGTCGGGCTGGAGCGGCTTGCCGGCGGCGGTCTTGATCGGGCTCAGCGCGATCGAGATCAGCTCGACGGTCGCGCCGGCCTTGGTCAGCGCGGCCTTGACCGCATCGACGTGATCGCCGTCGACGCCTTCGGCGACGAGGAACGCGATCTTGCGGGTCTTGATGCTGTCCTTGGGGTTGTTGGCCATGCTCAGCTCCGGCGCGGTCGCCGGGGTGCTGGCGGCTACTTTGGCGCCGGGGATGCCGGTGGTGCCGAACTTGGCCCAGCCCTCTTGCAAGCGCTTGCGGGCGCTGGCGAGGTCGTTGCCGGGGCCATCGACCGCCACGCCGATG
>JAYUXQ010000410.1:0-4787 GCA_043752905.1 Nannocystis sp.
GACAGCTCGCGGGGGAGGACGGCGAGCACGAGGGCGCCGCCGCGTTTGAGGTCGCGGATGAGCTTCTCGCGCCAGCGGATCTCCACAGATCGGGGCTTCGGCCGTGCGCTCTCGGTCATGACGGCTCGACAGGGCAAGGTCGTACGCTCGACCGGCGCGTGGCAAGCCCGGTGTCACGGTCGCCGCGGTGGGATCGACTGCGCGAAGTGGAACACGTCGTCCGGGTCATACCGGGCCTTGACCTCGATTAATCGGTCGACATGTCCGCCGTAGTAAGCGATGAGCGGATCGGGGAGATCGGGATCGGGGTAGCTCGGCCAAGCCGTACCCGACCCGTGGCCGTGCAGCGTCGAATATGCATCGAGGATCCATCGATGGGCGCGCGACTTATCGACCGTCGAGGCCCGAGGATCGACGACGCACTTGTACTTGACGACATAAAGCTGATCCCGGTGAAAATAGGAGGTCGCGTCGCGCGGCACCCGAGCGCACGCCCCTCCGAGGTGATACAGGTCGATCGCACGTTGTTGACCAGGATACCGGTCGTGTAGCAAGACGTCGATCAGAGCAGCGACGACATCGTCATCGAGCGCTCGGGAGAAATATTCCGACCTGGTGAATTGATGTCCTGCCCGCGGAGAGGGACTGAGTCCGCCGTGGTTGTACTCGCCGCTCCAGTGGCGAGTCGTATCCAGCCACGACATGGTTCGACAGGATCGCGAGACCGGGGCGACGCCGGCTCGCTCGAACAGCGCATCGATGCGCGCCTGGATTGTCGCCGCCGAGCCCGACCCTGCGCCGTACAGGGCGATGACGGGTTGTCCGTCCGACTCCGGGGCGAGGGTGAGGCTGAGGACGTCGCTGATCGCTTCCGGCAGGTCGGTGATCCACCCCATCCACGCGGCGAGGACCCGGGCGGCGGCGGCGAATGGGAGTGTATAGGCGAAGTTGGTCAGCGGCTCGGCTCGATATGCGCGGAAGCGGAGTTCGGTCACCACGCCGAAGTTGCCCGCGCCCGCCCCGCGCAGCGCCCAGAACAGGTCGCCGTGGCGAGCCTCGTCACACGTCAGAACTTCGCCGTCGGCGAGCACGATCCGCGCCTCGATGATATGGTCGAGGGTCAGGCCGAAACGGCGGCCGACGACCCCCCATCCGCCCGTCAAGGCAGAGCCGCCGATCCCCACCGAACGGTGGTTTCCGGTCGGTACCATGATACCGTGTGGCTCGAGGGCGTCGAATATTTGGCCGAGGGTGGCGCCCGACAGGGCGACCACCGTATCACCGTCCACCCGCACCGCCGCCATGGGCCGCAGGTCGACGACCAGCCCGCTCCCGCTCGAGAACCCGGCAGAGGAGTGCCCGCCGCTGCGGATCTTCAGGTCGAGCGCGGATCGTCGCGCGAACCGAACGGCCTGCACGACGTCGGCTTCACCGGCGCAGCGAACGACCGCTCGCGGCCTCACGTCGTCGAAGCGTGCGATCTGAACCTTTCGAACGACGTCGTAATCCGGGTGCTCCGGCATGATGACAGCCCCAGCCAGGTCGCGACCGAGCGCGGCCCAGTCGGGTCCCATCGGTGCCTCAGGACGCAATGAGCTCCCCGAACCGACCTGACCGCCGGAGCAGGATCGGGCGCTGTGGATCGCTGTTGTCGATCACGATGTCCGCGGCGGCGGCGCCACCGGTGTCGTGGACGTACAGGTCATGCGCGGGAAAATTGCGGTGCTCATACCGGGCGCACACGGCCTCGGCGGATCCGGCGAGGGCGATGTCTCGCTCGAGCGCGCGCACCAGCGCGAGGTCGACGCGGACCTCGAGCCATACCACCAGATCCCAGTGCGGGCGCAGCTCCGGACGTAGGAGGAACACCCCGTCGACGAGCGCGATCGCCTCGGCGTCGACGGCGACCCTGGCGTCGGAGGCCGGCAGGTCGGGCCACATCTGCCACGAAGCCAGGCGCACCCGGTGGTCGCCTCCCGGGCCCAGCGGGCCCAGGAAATCGGTGAGGAAAACGGTGAAGTCGAAGGCCTCGTCGTAGTAGCTACGGGGGGTGTACGCGCCCGCAGCGGCGCGGTGGATATGGCCCGGCCGGTAGAAGTGGTCGATCGAGGCGCGCACACGAGGTCGTCCGATCGCCGTGAGCGCCCGCGCCAGCTCGTCGGCGAGGGTGGTCTTTCCGGCCGTGTCGATGCCCGTGATCGCTACGCGCGTCGGACCTCCGCCGTGCCGACGCGACAGCGCCTCGACGAGCGACGCGATCAGTTCTGCTCTTTGCATGAAACGTTCGCCCTGAGAAGCCTGGGGTCGTGGCGATCAGGATCGGGACCGCGGCGTGTCGCGGTCCTATTGGCGCCATACACGATCGGCACACCGGGCCCTGCGTGCCATATAAGTCCGCCAGCCCTGGATTATGCAGGGCCATTTATCATCGATCGGATGCGAGGTCAAGCCGGCCGCTTTCGGCGCGGTCGCACGCACCGGAGCGTTTGGCGCGCTCCGACGACCGCGCCATTTGCTCGTCGCGGCCGAGGTCGGTGACATACATAAAAGATGTACGTGCGAAGCGCATGCAGCCGAAATCGACGCGCCTGCGCGCCCAGCGAGGGTACACGTGTCCGGAGGTCGACTCTTTCGTCGTCGAACCTCCGGGCCCGGCTCGCAGGCCCGTCCCGCGGGCGCCAAAGACAGCGATACGGCGGCTGGCGCGCTTCGCTAGCAATCGGCTCTCCGGCCGCAAGTAGATCCACGCATGTCCATTCGTGGCCGTTCGCCCCCGGGCGAGATCGTCACCTTGTGAGTCACGAGGTCCGCGCAATGGTCGATGGTACGCACCTCGAGACAGGCGATTTCGATCGCAATATGTCACTTTACAGACGCTGGTGGTGTGGCGTACACGTGGCGACGTCATCCATGCATTGCCTCCGACGCCCGGGGGCGATGCGTAGCTCTATCAGAACCCCGACGAGTGCCACCTTTGGTGCTCGTATGGGCATATCCAAGATGTCCGAACCCCGGCCCAGCGGCTCGTCCTGCTGCGTTTGTCGGCGTGTTCGGTCTATTGCTCGCAGAGGCCATACCATGACACTTTCACCGCAGCATATCGCACATTTCCAGGACCGGGGCTTCTTGCTCTTGGAGGACCAGTTCTCCGCGCAGGAGCTCGATCTCCTGCGCCGTCGGGCCGACGTCGTCCTCGCCGGCCGCGACGAGCGCACGGTCATGGAAGCGTCGGGCACCGCAGTGCGCTCGGTGTACGGGCCCCACGAGATCGACCCCGTGTTCGCGGTGCTCGGCCGCCACCCGCGGCTCGTGGGGCCGGCGCAGCGGCTGCTCGACGGCGACGTGTATGTGTACCAGAGCAAGCTCAACGTGAAATCTCCGTTCGATGGCGAATTCTGGGAGTGGCATCAGGACTACGTGTTTTGGCGCAACGAGGACCGGATGCCGGCCCCCCGCGTGCTGACCGCGGCGGTCTACATCGACGACGTCGACGACTTCAACGGCCCGCTGGTGCTGATCCCCGGCTCGCACCGCGAAGGCGTGCTCCGCTGCCCAACCCCGACGGATCTCGCGAGCGACGCGCCGAACTGGCACTCGCACGTGTCCGCCCGCCTCAAATATGCGATCCATCGCGATGTGCTCGGTGGGCTGGCCCGGAGATATGGTCTGCACGCCCCGAAGGCCCGCGCCGGCGCGCTCCTGCTGTTCGACGGCAACATCGCGCACGCCTCCTCGACCAACATCTCGCCGTTCGCGCGTTCACTGATCCTCTATACATATAACCATGTCGCCAACGCTCCCGCGCGACCGACACGACCGGGCTTTTTGGTCAGCCGCGACACCCGCGCGATCGCCCCCGTAGACGACGACTCCCTGCTGGCCGATGCCGCCGCGGCGCAGGAGGCCCGGTGAGCGCCGCGGTCATGGCCGACAGCTCCGCCGAGATCCCCGCGTCGCGCTAGCAGCAGCGGCTGAGGGCGCTGCTCGCCCTGCACGGCGCCTCGCCCGTGTTTCATCGCTCCGCGGCGCGGTGGCTGCTCGGCCCCCTCGACCCGGACCGCATCGCCGCCGCGGTGCCGGTCCTGGCACAACGACACGAGCTGCTGCGCGCCGCCGTGGTCGAGCGCGATGGGTCGCCGGTCCCGGTGGTAGCGAGCGCCGGGACGGGCCCGGCCAGCATGAGCGTCGACGCCCCGGCCGCTCACGCCGGGACGGTCACGACACACTTCGAACGCACGACCGTCGACGACGAGGCGATAGCTTCGCCGCGCTGGTCGCTCGCACCACCCGGGCCCTCGCCGACGGCGCCACGCACGGCGCCCTCGCATACATGGACGCCGCCGACGCGCTGCGCGGTGTCGCCGGCCCGCCGCTGCCGCCCTCACACCCGAACGGACCGTCGCCACGCGGCCGCTGCTGACCGAGGCCGAGCGCGGACCCTCGCCACCTGGAACACGACCCACGCCGAGCTCGGCCCGCAGCGCGGCGTGCACGCCCTGTTCGAGGCCCAGGTCGATCGCACCCCGGACGCGTCGGCCGTCGACCCTCTGTCGCAAGTGCGGCGGCCAAATGCGCATCCTCGAGGTCGTCGAAACTGCCGACGACATCGCCCGCGTCCTCCACGGCGCCCGAGCGCCACCCCGCCTCCGGCACCCACCTCGTGCAACACGTTCCAGAACTCGATGATCAAACCCGTCCGAGGTCGCGCTCCAGCTTCACCAAACGGCCCGCGTCCGTGGACCATCGCCTCTCTGGTACTCGACCCGCCGGCAGAATTCCCGCCTGAA
>JAYUXQ010000411.1:0-1851 GCA_043752905.1 Nannocystis sp.
GGTCGGGTCGAAGCTCCACGCCAGCACCCCGAGCCCGAACGCCAGCGCGCGCGCGCCGGCCTCGAGCCGCAGCAGCCGCGCCGCCAGCCACAGCGACACCGGCGCCAGCGCGCAGGCCAGCAGCGTGAACAGGTTGAACGCGACCGGCAGCGGCACCCCGACGCGCACGAGCGCGGAGGTCCACCCGAAGTGCAGCTTGTTGTCGACATCGAAGATCAGCCCGGTCGGGTGCCCGGCCAGCAGGTTCGGGTCGTAGGCCCACGCGCGCCCGAACTCGGCCTGCACCTGCAACAGCGTGTGCGTGTGTTGATAGTGGGTCTGATAGTCGGGCCCGCCGAGGGGCGAGTCGCCGAAGATCACGCCCACCGGCAGCGCGTGGGCCAGCAGCAGGACATGCAGGCCGATCAGCGCGAGCCACACGCGGCGCAGGGGGACGGACACGCGTCGCATGCTACGCGAAACCACCTTGTCCCCGGCGCCTGCGATCCCTATCCTTGCACGCGCATGCTCACCGGCCGCAGCGACGTCCTGATCGTCGGCGCCGGACCGGCGGGCGCCGCCGCGGGCACATTTTTGGCGCGCATGGGCCTGCGCGTCGCCTGCGTCGACCGTGCGACCTTCCCCCGCGACAAGACCTGCGGCGACGCCGTGTCGAGCGCGGGCCTCGAGATCGCCGCGAGCCTCGGCGCCGACCTCGGCGCCCTCCCCCACGCCCCCGTCACCGCCGCCGCCGCGGTCCTCCCGGACGGCACGCGGATCGTCCGCCACTACGGCGACCGACCCGGCGCGATCGTCCCGCGCCTCGCCCTCGACGACCTCCTGCGCCAGCGCATGCAAGCCGCCGGCGTCACGCTTCATGAGGGAGTCGCCGTGCGCACACTGCTGCGAGACGGCGACCGCTTCACCGGCGCCGAGGGCCCCGCGCTGCGCTGGCACGCGCGTGTCATCCTCGCCGCCGACGGCCCTGGATCCGTCGCCTGGTCGGCCCTCGGCCGCACCTACCCCCGCGGCCCCCAGCTCGGCGTCGCCGCGACCGTCTATTTGAAAAATGCCGCCCCGGCCGAGCCCGGCGTCAGTGAACATTACTTCGAGCGCGACCTCCCCTGCGGCTACGGCTGGCTGTTCCCGCCCGTGGCAGGCCTCGCCAACGCCGGCATCTATCAACGCGCCGACTACTATGATAAAGCTCCGGGCCAGCTCCGCGCCCTCCTGAACGCCTTTTTGAAGCGGCACCCGGAGCGCTTTGAAGACGCGGAGATGGTCGGCAATGTGCGCACCTGGGCCCTGCCGCTGAGCCTGCACACCTGGCCGCTCGGCGGCGCCCCGGGGTTACTGGTATGTGGGGACGCCGGCAGCTTCGTCGACCCCCTCAGCGGCGAGGGCATCTGGCAGGCCCTGCGCACCGGACAGCTCGCCGCCGAGTATGCCGGGGCCGCGCTCATGGCCGGCAAACCGATCGACGCCGGCGTCGTCCGCCGGTTCCGCCTGGCCTGCGCCCGCACGGTCAGCTGGCCCTCGCTGGTCCGCGCCGGCATCCAGGAGAGCATGCGCGTCCTCATCGACCGCGGCCTCGACCGCCACGCGATGGTCCGCGGCGCCTTACAATGGGGCTACGGCAGCGGACGAAGCGAACTGAGCCGCGCGGAGTAGCCCCCGTCTACGGGTCGTGGGGTCGTGGGGACGTGCGGCTCGTGGTCGCTCAGGGCTCGTCGGGCTCGTCGGGTATGTTGGGTCCGTGGGCTCGTACGGAGGACACCCATGCGTCGAGGTCGGCGATGCCGGCGATGCTGGCGATGCTGGCGAGCTCGTCGAAGGCGAGGTGCTGGTCGGCGAGGGCGGCGGCGAGCAGTC
>JAYUXQ010000412.1:0-4784 GCA_043752905.1 Nannocystis sp.
ACTGGCCGGTGCTCGAGGACCCGGGGTCGTTCGGGTACTTCCGCGAGGAGGTCGGCGGCATGATGGTCGGGCTGTTCGAGCCGGTGTGCGCGCCGTGGCGGGTCGGGGGGATCCCCGAGGACTTCTCGTTCGGCGACCTCGCGCCCGACTGGGACCGCATGGGCCCGTACGTCGAGACGGCGATGCGCCGGATCCCGATCTTGATGGAGACCGGCATCAAGAAGTTTTTCTGCGGCCCGGAGAGCTTCACGCCGGACCTGCGGCCGGTGGTCGGCGAGGCGCCCGAGCTCAAGAATTACTTCGTGGCCGCCGGCCTCAACTCGATCGGGATCCTCACCGGCGGCGGCCTTGGCCGCGTCATCGCCCACTGGATCGTGCACGGCCGGCCCGACGTCGATGTCACCGGCATGAACATCGACCGCCTGCACACCTATCAGAGCAACCCGGAGTATCGCCGTACACGCACGGTCGAGTCGCTCGGGATGGTATACCAGTGTCACTATCCGACACGCTCGATGCAGACGGCCCGCGGATGTAAGCTTTCGCCGGTGCACGACCGCCTGGCGACACGTGGGGCATATTTTAGAGATGTCAGCGGCTGGGAGGGGGCCGACTGGTATGCGCCTCCGGGGGTCGAACCGCGGGTCGAGAAGCTGACCTGGGGCCGCGAGAACTGGTTCCCGTACTGGCAGGCGGAGCACCGCGCGGCGCGTGACGGCGTGATCCTGATGGACATGAGCTTCATGGCGAAGTTCATGGTCCAGGGCCGCGACGCCGGGCGCGCGCTCGACTACATCTCCGCAAATTCGGTTGACGGCGAGGCCGGGCGGATCACGTACACGCAATGGCTCAACGCCGGCGGCACGCTCGAGGCCGACCTCACGGTCACCAAGCTCGATGACGAGAATTTCTGGGTGGTCGCGTCGGACACGGCGCAACGGCATGTGCTCACGTGGATGCGCCGCAACTTTCCCGGGGAGGCACACGCGTTCGTCACCGATGTCACGTCTGGATACGCGCAGATCAACGTCCAGGGGCCGCAGTCGCGGGCGCTGATGCAGTCGCTGACGACCTGCGATTTGAGTAACGAGGCGTTCCCGTTTCGGACGGCGCGTGAGATCGACATCGGCTTCGCGCGGGCGCTGTGCGTGCGGATCACGTACCTCGGGGAGCTCGGCTATGAGCTGTACATCCCGGCCGAGCAGGCGATCCACGTGTACGACCGCATCGTCGCCGCGGGCGAGCCCTTCGAGCTGCGCCACGCGGGCCTCAAGGCGCTCGCCAGCCTTCGCATGGAGAAGGGATACCGCGATTACGGCCACGACATCGACAACACGGACTCGGTGCTCGAGGCCGGCCTCGGCTTCGCGGTCGATCTTAAAAAAGCGGTCGCGTTCATCGGCCGTGATGCCGTGCTCGCGAGGAAGGCCGCGGGCCCGCTGACCCGGCGCATCGTCCAAATTTTGGTCATGGACCCGGAGCCGATGCTGTTCCACGCCGAGGTGGTACGCCGCGACGGCCGACCGATCGGCTACATCCGGGCCGGGTCGTATGGCCATACCGTGGGCGGCGCGGTCGGCCTGGCGATGATCGAGGCGGGTGTGCCGGTCGACCAGGCGTATCTGGATGCGGGTACCTGGGAGGTCGACATCGGCGGGCGGCTGTACCCGGCGCGCGCGTCGTTGCGGCCGCTGTACGACCCGGAGATGAAGCGCGTGCGGAGCTGAGCCGGCTCAGGGAGGCGGATCAGGGGCGTGTAGAAATGTAGGCCATGCCGAGCGCACCGTCGTGATGATAGAGCGTGACGAGGGCGCCCGGTTCGGTGCCCGGGTCGGCGCGGATCGTGAACAGCGAGAGTTCCGCTTTAATAGAAGGATCGTCGGCGCGGATGTAGTCGGCGTGCTCGCGGCCGCGGTGGTGCTTGACGACGGTGATGAAGCGGTAAGCCTCGGGGTGCGGGGGGGTGCTGTCGCATGCAGCATTGACGACACCGAGGGCGCGCCACACGAAGGCGGGGAGCAGCAGCATCCACAGCATCAGGATGAGCGCGAGGCACTGTCCGACGATCTCGAGGCGGTGACGGGTGGTCTGCTTCATGCGCGCGAGCACGCGGTTGAGCGGCCACAGCACGATCACGAGGACCACGGCGGTGATGCACACGGTGTAGAGCAGGCGCAGGGCGGTGCCGGGCCAGCCGATGGTTTCGTGGGGGCCGAGGTCGGCGCGCAGCGTGGCCTCGGCGACGGCGAGCGGGGTCCAGGCCGCGACGATCGCGGCAGCGATCGCGACGAGGGTGACGGCCGCTGCCAGGAGTCGGAGCATGCGCGGGGAGTCTAGCAACGATTCGCTGGCCACCGGCAGGACATCAGGACATCCATCCCAGCTCGGCCCGCGCGATCAGGCCGGGTGCGCCTCGACGCGGCTGCGCCCGCCGCCCTCGTCCGTCACCGTGAACTTCACCGGCAGGAACCTCGCCAGGATCTCCATATTCGTCAGCGTGTGCCCGGTCAGCGCGTACGACTGATATCCACCGCGTCCGACCAATGCCAGTGGGATCAATAACTGGTCGGCGAGGTGCGGCCCGACCGGCGCGTCGGCGTCGAGGTGCGCGCGGACCTCCGCGACCACGCGCGCGGCGACCTGCTCGGCGCTGACGCGCCGCTCACCGAACGCACAGAACAGCTCCGTACAATTCTCGGCCTCGATCCAGACCATCAGAGCGTTCCCCGGGCCGGCGCTGTCGACGTCGACGACGCGCACCTCCTCACGCTCGAGCCCCAATTCATTGCGCACGACCCGGATCTCGCGGTCACCGATCGATTTTGGTAAATGTGCCAGCAATGCGCGGGCCTTGCGGCGCACGAGCGCCCCGCGCGAGAAGATCTCGAGCGGGGCGAGCGGGTGGCCGCCCTCGATGTCGACGTGAAAGCTGCCGCCGCCCGCCGGATAGAACCCGTGGCGCACCAGCGTCGCGTCGACCTTGGCGCCCATGCGGCGCAGCAGCGGCAAGAACACCTCGGCGATGAACTCGAAGGGCGGGGCCATCGGGTTGTGGGTGCCGCCCTCGAAGGTCAGGCGCGAGCGGCCGGGCGCGAGCAGCAGCGGCCACAGGACCGTCTGCAGCACCAGCGTCACCGAGCCGGCGCTGCCGACCGCGAACGTATATTCGCCGTGTGAGACGTTGCCGGGCGTGAACAGCAGCTCGGTGCTGCCGAGCTCGTCGCCGGTGACATCGGCGGCGCCGATCGTCGTCGCCGCGCGGACGGCCGTGAGGTGCTGGCGCAGCAGGCCCGGCTTGACGCGGCGGGCGCGGATGCGATGCAGGCGAAAGGGCCGGCCGGTGACGAGCGAGAGCGTCAAGGCGGAGCGGAGGATCTGCCCCCCGCCCTCGCCTTGCGAGCCATCGATCTCGATCCTGTCCTTTCCTTCCGCCATCTTGATTCAGCCCTTCACGCACACCAGTTGCTTTAACGTGTGCACGATGTCGACGAGGTCCTTTTGCGCCTCCATCACCGCGTCGATGTCCTTGTAGGCCGCGGGCGTCTCGTCGAGCACGTCAGCGTCCTTGCGGCACTCGATGCCCGCCGTCGCCGCCGCGTGGTCCGCCAGCGTGAAGCGCTTCTTCGCCTCCGTCCGCGACATCGCCCGACCCGCGCCGTGGCTGCACGAGTTGAAGCTCTCCGGGTGACCCTTGCCGCGGACGATGTACGACCGCGTACCCATGCTGCCCGGGATGATCCCGAGGTCGCCAGCGGCGGCCCGCACCGCGCCCTTGCGGGTCACCAGCACGTCCTTGCCGTAATGGTGCTCGCGCGCGATATAGTTATGGTGGCAGTTGACCGCCATCTCGCCGAGCTCGAACGGGCGGATGCCCCTCGCGTCGCCGAGCGCCTTGAGGGTCGCGGCCATCATCAACTCGCGGTTTTGCCGGGCGAAGTCCTGGGCCCACTCGACCGCCTCGACGTAATCCGCGAAGTGCTCCGTGCCCTCCGGCAGATACGCGAGGTTCTGGTCCGGCAGCGAGATCTTCCAGCGCTCCATCTCCCGCTTGGCGAGCGCGATGAAGTGCGAGCCGATCCGGTTGCCGACCCCGCGCGAGCCCGAATGCAGCATCACCCACACGTGCTCGCGCTCATCGAGGCAGATCTCGATGAAATGGTTGCCGGTGCCGAGCGTGCCGAGGTGCACGACCGTGTTCGACTTCTCGATCGCCTTGTTCTTGTCGACGATGCGATCGAAGCGCGTCTGCAACGACTTCCACGCGTGGCCGACGGCCTTCGGCGGGTCCGCCCACGCGCCCTTGTCGCGGCCATGGTTCGCGCTGCGCCCGTGCGGGACGGCCCGCTCGATCGCCGCGCGCACGTTGGCGAGGCTGTCCGGCAGGTCCGACGCCGTCAGCGAGGTCTCGACCGCCATCATGCCGCAGCCGATGTCGACCCCGACCGCCGCCGGAATAATGGCCCCGACCGTCGGGATCACGCTGCCGACCGTCGCGCCCATCCCCCAGTGCACGTCCGGCATCACCGCCACCCAGCGATGGATAAACGGCAGACGCGCGACGTTCTCCAGCTGCCGCAGCGCCGCGTCCTCGACCGCGACGCCGCGGGTCCAGCGCTTGATCGGTACGCCACCGGCCGGTTGATCGATCTCGTACGACAGGTCTTGAAGGCTCGTCATGGTCGTCTTCCCTCGCTCCGAGGAGAGATGAAAAGCAGCCCGGATGCCGTTCTTTGCGAGCGCACAAGCACGAGTAATTTCCACATCTTACTGGTTCGGACGCCGCG
>JAYUXQ010000413.1:0-11626 GCA_043752905.1 Nannocystis sp.
CCGGCCATCTGCTGCTCGACCGGGCGGATGACCTCGCGCTCGACCAGCTCCGGGCTGGTGCGCGCGAGGTCGAGGCGCACCGTGACGCGGGCCGAGCCGCTCGCCGGCAGGAACGCCAGCGGCAGCGCGCGCACGGCGATCGCACCGAGCACGAAGATCGCCAGCAAGATCATGCCGACCATGACCGGCCGATCGAGCGCGAGGTCCGAGAGACCCACCCTGCCCGCGACCACCGGCTGCGGCGGCGTCGCGCTCGGCGGCGAATCACCTGGCTCATGGGTCGGATGGGACAGATGGGACAGATGGTGCAGGTCGCTCACGCTAGCCCTCCCCCGTCAGCTCGGCCCACGCGGCCCGCTTGCGGCCCGGGACCAGGCTGTAGGCGCACGGGATGACGACGAGCGTCAGCGCGGTCGAGGCGACCAGGCCGCCGATCACCGTCACCGCGAGCGGCTGGCGCAGCGCGGCGCCGTCGCCGAGGCCTATCGCCATCGGCAGCAGCCCGAGCACCGTCGTCGCCGTCGTCATTACGATCGGTCGCAGGCGCAGGCTGCCGGCCTGGATCAGCGCCTCGTCGACCGACAGGCCCTGGCCGCGGCCGTAGTTGACGGTGTTGACGAGCACGATCGCGTTGTTGACGACGATGCCGCCGAGGATGATGGCTCCGATGCCGACCATCGCCGAGATCGGCGTGCCCGTCATGACGCACGCCGCGCTGACGCCGATGAGCGCCAGCGGGACCGTGCCCATGATCAGCAGCGGGTGGTGCAGGCTCTCGAAGCTCGACGCCATCACCACGTAGATCAGGAACACCGCGATCACGGCCGCGAACAGGAGGCTGTCGAGCGAGGCGCCCATCTCGCGGGCCTGACCGCTGACGCCCGCCTCGACGCGCGGGTCCTCGTTCGCATGGCGCACGAGCACCGCCTGCACGTCCTGCGCGACGCGCCCGAGGTCGGTGCCGGCCAGGCGCGCACGGATCCGCAGGCCGCGACGACCCTCGATGTGCCGGATCTCCGCGGGCCCGACCGCGGGCGTCAGGTTGGCGACCGCGGACAGCAGCACCGGCACGCCGCCCTGCACGGCGACCTGCACGCGCGCGACGTCCTCGCTGCGCGTGCGGTCGACCCGCGGGAGCTGCACGCGGACATCGAGCTGACGATCGGCCGCGTGCATCTTGGTGGCGACCTCACCCTGGATCGCGCGTTGCACCGCCAGCGCCGCGACGTCGACGGCGAGGCCGAGGCGACTCAGGCGCTCGCGGTCGAAGTCGACGCGCACCTCGGGGCGCCCGGCGAGGTCGTCGGGTACGACATCGGCGAGCCCCGGGACCTGCTGTAGATCCGGCAGCAGGCGGCGCGCGTGCTCGATCGCCCGCCCGGGTTCGTCGCTGAACACCTGGACCTCGATCGGCGCGTCGAAGGAGAACAGCGCCGGGCGACCGAGCCGCGTGCTCGCCTCCGGCTCGCGCACCGCGGCCTGCATGCGCGCGAACAGGTCGGCCTCCGCGGCGGCCGTGTCCTCCGGCGGCAGGGCGCCGAGGCGCACGTTGACCTGCGCGAGGTGGGTGCCCTGGACGGTCCCGGTCGCGCTGTCCCCCGCCGTCATGCTGCCGACGCGCGCGAACACCTGGGCGACGCGCGGGTCGTCCTGCACCGCCCCGGCGACGTCCGCGGCCAGCTCGGCGCTGCGGTCGAGGCTGCTGCCCTGCGGGAGCCCGAGCTGCACGAAGAATTCCCCCTGTTGCAGCTCCGGCAGCAGCGTACGCCCGAGCCCGAACGCGACCTCGACGCTGGCGATCGTCAGCCCGAGCGCGGCGAGTAACACGACGATCCGCGCGCGCAGGGCCAGCCGCAGCAGCCGCGGATACAGCCGCTCGAGCCAGTCATAGGCGATCCACAGCGGCGTGGCGATCATGGCGAGCAGCCGACCCAACAGCCGAACCAGCGCGCGCAGTGGCCACGCGAACACCGCCGGGATCACGACCAGCCACGCCAGCGGCGACCCGGTCGGCGGCTCCGCCGGTGTACGCGCGGCCTCGCCGAGGCTCTGCAGCACCGGCACCAGCGTCAGCGACACGACCATCGACGACAGGATGCTAAACGACACCGTGTAGCTGAGGTCGCGCACCAGGTGGCCGGCGACGCCCTCGACGAAGGCCATCGGCAGGAACACGGCGACGGTCGTCAGCGTCGAGGCGACCACCGAGGACGCGACCTCGACGGTGCCACGGACGGCGGTCGCCGCCAGACCTGTCCCTTCGGACATGCCCGATGCGACAGCACGCTCGCGCACGCGGGCGATCGACTCGAGCACGACGATGCTGTTGTCGACCAGCATGCCGACGCCGAGCGCGAGGCCGCCGAGGCTCATCAGGTTGAGCGACACCCCCAGCGCCTGCAGCGGCACGAAGGTCGCCAGCAGCGAGATCGGGATCGACACCGCGATCACGGCGGTCGCCCGCAGGTCGCGTAAGAAGAACAGCAGCACCAGCACCGCGAGCGCCCCGCCGAGGAGGGTGTTCTCCTGCACCTCGGCGATCGCCGACTCGATGAAGCTGGATTGATTACTGAGCACCACGACCTGCTCGCCCGGCATCAGGCGCAGGCTGGGCAGGGCCTCGAGCACGCCGCCCGCGACCGCGACGGTGTTGGCGTCGCCCTCGCGATACACCGCCAGCTCGACCGCGTCCTGCCCGGACACCAGCGCCAGCTCCGTGCGCTCGATAGGGGCTCGCCGCACCGTGGCGACCTCCCCGAGCCGTAGCTCCGCGCCCGCGCGACTGCGCACGATGACCTCGCGCAGCTCCGCCGGGGTGCGCGCCTCATGGACCGTGCGCACGAGATAACGGCTGCGCTGGTCCGTCAACGCGCCACCGGGACGGTTGATGTTGTCGCGGCGGATCGCCTGCGCGACCTCGTCGGCGGTCACCCCGAGCGCGGCCAGCCGGGCCGGGTCGAGCTCGACCCGCACCTCCTCCTCGTCGCCACCATGCAATTGCACCGCGGCGACGCCGGGCAATTTTTCCAGCGCGCGCTGGACCAGCCGCTCGGCATGCTCGTGCAGCTCGGCGCCTCGCGCCCCGCGGGCGCCGACCAGCGCGAGCCGCAGGATCGGCTCCTGCGAGGGGTCGTAGCGCAGCACCACGGGTCGCAGCGCGCCGGTCGGCAGCACGGCGCGGTCGAGCTTCTCGCGCACGTCGTCGAGGCTGCGGTCGATGTTGGTGCCCCACCCGAAGTCGAGCACGACCTCGCTGAGCCCCTCACGCGACACACTCTCGACCTGCATCACGCCGGGCACCGCCCCGACCAGCTCCTCGACCGGCCGCGTGATCAGCTCCTCGACCTCGCTCGGCGCCGCGTCGACGTACTCGGTCCGGATCGTGACGCTCGGGTAGCTCAGGTCCGGCAGCAGCGCGACCGGCAGCCGCGACAGCGCGACCACCCCGAACACGAGGATCGCGATCATCACCATCGTCGTCGTGACCGGGCGGTGCACCGCCCCGTACACGAGCCCGCCGCGATCGCTCACGGCCCCCCGCGCGGCGCCTTGCGCTCCCCTGCCTTCGCGTCCGCGGGCTTGCTGTCCCGCGGGACAGTCTTGCTGTCCCCGGGGACAGGCTCGGCCGCGATTGCCTTGCTGTCCCGCGGGACAGCCTTGCTGTCCTGGCGGACAGCCTCGGCCGCGACCTTGACCGGCATGCCCTCGGTGATGCCCGCGCTGGCGTCGGCGACGACCTGCGCCCCGGCATCGACGCCGCCGCGCACCTCCGCGTGAGTCTCCCCGACCAGCCCGAGCTCGACGGGCTTGCGGCGCGCACGTCCGTCCTCGACCACGTAGACGTGCGTCACACCCTCGAGCTCGAAGATCGCGGTGCGCGGCAGGGCGGCGGCGTCAGCCCGGCGGTCGACCAGCAGCTCCGCCCGCACGAATGCCCCCGGCACGGCGCCCGCCGGGTACTCCTTCGCGCGCACGGTGAACTTGACGGTGCCGGTCAGCGGATCGACGACCGGGGCGCGCCGCTCGACCTTCGCCGCGAAGCGCGTGCCGTCCTGCAGCTCGAGCGTGGCCGTCGCGCCGGCCTGCACCGCCGCGGCCTCGCGCTCCGGCACGTGCAGGTCGACGTCGAGGACGCTGAGGTCCGCGAGGCTGTACAGCGGCGTCGAGGCGGTGGCGAGGTTGCCGATGTCGATCGACCGCCGCGTGATCGTGCCATCGAAGGGCGCGACGACGGTGGTCTGGCTGGCCTGGTGCCTCGACACCTGGGCGCTCGCCAGCGCGTTCTCCAGCGCGTAGCGCTGCTTGTCGAGCTCCTCGCGCGAGAGATGATCCGCGAGCTGCTTGAGCCGCTCGAGCTCCTGCTGCGCGTTGCGAGCGGTCAGGGCGTCGCGTGCGGCCTGTAACTTGAACCCGCGACCGTCGAGCCGGACCAGCGGCTGCCCGGCTCGTACCCGGTCGCCCTCCTCGGCCCGCAGATCGAGCACGACCCCCGGCTGCAGCGCCACCAGTTCGGCCGAGCGCAGCGCCCGCAGCGTCCCCGAGGTCCGGTAGAACCGGTCGATCGCCGTGGGCGTGATCGCCGTGACGGCGACAGCCAGCGGCTCCTGCGGCGCAGCCCCATCCTTGCCGCCGGGCCCCGGGCCCTTGCCGGGCGCGTTGGCCCCGGCCTCCCCGCCGCACGCCGGTATATACAACGCCAGCACGAGGGCCGCCCTGGCCATGCGGCCCCGAACCCGTCCTGCGCTGCGCCCGATCATCCGTACTTCGACCCGATCCGGCCGCACGAAGTTGCGGCCCGCGATCCTTAGCACGGCGTCACCGGTCGCGGCCACCGGCCCCCGGAGCCTGCCCCGGTTTCTTGGAGTCCGGCGCGCGCGGCGTTAGCTTCGCGCCGTGGTCGTTCCAGGCAACAGCTTTAGCGCGGCGCTCGGCGATCTGCTCGGCGCCTCCCCTGCCCTCACACTCGTCCTCGGGCTCGTCCACGTCGTCGCCGGCTATCGCTGCTGGGTCGGCCTGCTCGGCATCTACGGCCTCGTGTTCACCGCCACGATCGGTGCCGCGTTCGCCGAGCGCTGGTTCCCCGGCCAGGACCTCGCCTACCGGCTCATGCAGGCGGGCGCCGGCCTGTTCGGCTTCGGCGCCGTGTTGGCCTTCCACCGCATCGGTGTGTTCATCCTCGGCGCCCTCGCCGGTGCCGTCGTCGCCGAGCTCATCGCCACCGGGATCGGCACCGGCGTCACCGACCCGGTCCTCATGCTCGCGGCGATGATCGGCGGCTCGCTCGCGGTCGCCACCGAACGCGGCGCCCTCATCCTCGCCACCTCGATCACCGGCGCCGCCCTCGTCGTCCGCAGCGCCGTCGCCCTCGGCCACGGTCCTGCTGCCTGGTCCCTCGGATCCCTCGACCTGTGGGATCTGACCGGCCCCTCGCTCGGTGCGGAGCTCGCTGCGATCGGCGCGCTCGTGCTCGTCGGCGTTGCGATCCAGCGTCGGGCTTGAGCCCGATCAGGGCGGCGCGGGGCGGGTCTCGAACGGGTTCTTGAGGCCCATCGAGCCGACGTGCTTGGGCTCGGCTGGTTTGGGATCGACGGCCGGCGTCCCGGGCTTCCTGGTATCGCCGGGCTTGCCGGTCCTGCCGGCGATCTTCTTCTTCGGCCTGAGCACCGCCTCGAAGCGGCGGTCGGCGACCGGCTCGAGCTCGAGCGCGAGGTCGTCGTGGCCCGCCGCGCGCACCAGCACCATGCGGGGACCCGCGTCCGGCGCGAGCGTAAAGCCGGCGTCTCCGGTCGCGCCGAGCACGGTGCCGTCCGCGGCGTCGACCACCTCGGCGGGGACGTTGCTCGTCACGTACACGCGGGCGTCGGGCGCCGGTACGGGCGTCGGCACAGGCACGGGGTCGGTCTGCGGGACCCGCGGGGTCGGGGTCGGGGTGACCGAAAGGACAGGTGGCAACGGCTCGAGCGCCGCGCCGACGACCGGCGGCGGGCCGGGGTCGTCGTCGCCGAGCGCGAGCAGGGTCGTCGCGCCGCCGAGCACCGCGAATCCGGCCGCGACCGCGACGAGCACCCCGCGGCTGCGTCGCGGTCGTTCGGCGAGGGTCACCTCGCCGGTCATCCGTGACATCGCGCCCGAGCTCGAGCGGGTCAGGAAGGCGGTCGGCCGGCCCTCGCTGATCGGCCGCGCGCGAGCCTCGGGGATCACGGTGACCGGTTCGGCGCCAGTGCCGACGGCGAGGATCGCCGCGGACAGCTCCTCCATGGTCTGGAACCGGTAGGCGCGCTCCTTTTGCAGCGCCTTGAGCACGATCGCCTCGACCTCGGGGCTGATGTCGGCGTACGGGGCGGCCTCGCTGGGCGCCATCGGCTCATCGAACATGTGCTTGGTCAAGATCCCCATGAAGTTGTCCGCCGAGAACGGCACCTTGGCCGTCAACAGCTCGTAGAGGATGATGCCGAGCGCGTAGATGTCGGATCGCAGGTCGACGCGCTGGCCCTGGGCCTGCTCCGGGCTCATGTAGGTCGGCGTCCCGAAGATCATGCCCGTGCTGGTCAGCCGCGGACCCGTGCCCTCGCTCTCGTCGTCGCTGGTGACCTTGGCGATGCCGAAGTCGAGCACCTTGATGAAGTCGGAGTTGCCGTGCCGCTCGACCCGGAAGCAGTTCTCCGGCTTCATGTCGCGGTGGACGATGCCCTTGTTGTGGGCCGCCGCGAGCGCGCGACAGATCTGCAGGGCGATCGGGGCGACGCGGGACCACGGCAGCGGCGCCTCGCGGCGGATCGTGTCGGCCAGGTCCTCGCCGATCAACATCTCCATCACGAAGAACACCGAGCCGTGCGCGGCGCCGAAGTCGGTGATCTCGACGACGTTCTCGTGGGCGATCATCGAGGCCGCGCGCGCCTCCTGCAGGAACCGCTCGACCAGGTCCTGCTTGTGCGCGTACTCGGGGTTGAGCAGCTTGATCGCGCAGCGCTTCTTGATCGTGACGTGCTCGGCCAGATACACGGTGCCCATGCCGCCCTCGCCGAGCTTGCTGAGCAGGCGGTAGCGATCCAGCAGCAAGTTCCCCGACAGGTCGCGGTTGGCCGGGACGTGCACCGGCAGCGGCGGCTCGAAGCCGCTGGACTCGCGCAACGGCGGTGTCGTCGGCTCGTCGGGGCCGCTCCCGCTCCCGCTCGAAGAGGCGCGAAGGTCGGAGCCGCTGTCCCGTAGAGCGTCCATCTCGGAACTGCTGAGGATGTGGCTCGCTGCGCCGCTGGTGCTCGCGGAGCCGCTCGGGACGCGAGGCACCCCGCCGCTGGTCCAGATGTTCGTCGCCGAGTTGTTGCTGGCGATGGGGCCGACCGGGAGGGAGCTGCTGTCGGTCGCGTCGCGCTCGGGGATGATGTCGCCGCGGTCGGTGCTGCCGGAGGCGCCGGGGCGCTCGGCGCCGGCATGACTCTCCAGACGCGGGACGCGGGCGGCCCCGGATTCGGAGACCCGTGGCATCGTCATCGCGGACCTGGGGATCGGGGATCGGGCCATGGCGTGGGCTTCTCGGCGCAAGGGGCGGACGCTAACCTACTTCTTGTTGCGAAACGGGTTCTTGAGCTCGCCCATGTCGAGCTCCTCCTCCGCCTTGGCGTCGGCGGCCGGCGCTATCGGCTCCGGCGCCGTCTCCGGCACAGGGTCCTTGGACGATGACGGCGGGCGAGTCTTCGATGGCCGCGTCTTTACGGCCGTGACGCCCTTCCCGGGGGCCTCTACCGGCGTCTCGCCGGCCCCGGCGGTCGCGTCGCCGAGGGGGCCGGCGGTCGTCACTTCGGCGGGCACTGGAGCCAGCACGGGGATTCGCGGCCGCAGCAGGACCTTGTGCATGGCGCTCGCGCCGGCCTGGACGTCGAGGGACGCGTCGTCGTGGCCGTCGAGCTTGAAGATCACGCGCGTGCGGGCGCTGCCCGGCGGCAGCGTGCGGGTAAACGGCGTGATGCCCCAGCGGTCGCCGTCCTCGGTGACGACGGTCGCGCCGCTGGGCTCCGACTCGAAGCCGAGGCGATGCACCGCGGCCGGCAGCGGCGCGGCGTACTCGGGCGCCGTCATCACCGGCACCTGGTTACGCCGCCAGAGCTTGTAGAGCGTCACCGTGATCGCGGCGCCGATGCTGGCCGCCGCGGCGATGATGAGGATCATCGGCGGACCCGCCTGCGGGATCCTCGGGTTGACGCCGGTCGGGGAGTGGCGGGCCTCCAGCTCGCCGGTGATCGGTGGGCGCACGGGCGGAGCGGCGATCCGCTCGACATGGGTGCCGGCCGGCACGATCACGCTGGGCCGGCGCTGGATCCGGCCCGAGGAGGTGAACGGGCGGGCCACCAGCGCGTCGGTCTCGGGTCGCGGGGTGGCACGCGCCTCGCCGGCGACCGACGGGCTGTCGTCGGAGAAACGCATGCCCGACGGGTTCTCGGCGACCGACCACGAGCCGATCGTCACGGTCGCGCGGCGGTGCTTGAGCGAGGTCGACGTGGTACCGGGCCCGATGTGGCCGCCGAGGTCGATCTCGGCGGCGGTCTTGATCAGGTGGATGACCTCGTCGGCGTCGTCGGGGCGCTCGTCGCGGTTCTTGGCGAGCAGGCGGTGCAGCACGTGCTCGAGGTTCGGCAGGTCGGGCACGCCGGGGTCGATCTGCTGCAGGCTCGGCGGGGCCTCGAAGATCTGGGCGCTGAGCACCAGCGCGACGGTGGCGGCCTTGAACGGCACGCGCCCGGCGAGCATCTCGAACAGGATCACGCCGAGCGCGTAGAGGTCGCTGCGCTCGTCGACCTCGGAGCCCTGCGCCTGCTCCGGGGACATGTACGCCGGCGTCCCGATCAACGCCCCCATCGCGGTCAGGCGGGTCTTCTTGTCGCGGATCCGGGCGATGCCGAAGTCGAGGATCTTGACCTGCACGCCGCCGCCGGGGCGATCGCACAGGAAGATGTTCTCGGACTTGAGGTCGCGGTGGATGATCTTGCAGGCGTGCGCGGCCTGCAGCGCATGCGCCGTCTGCAGCGCGATGTCGACGGCGAGCGCGGGGTCGAGGCGGCCGCGCGTATCGACGCGCTGCGCCAGCGTCTCGCCGCTGAGGTACTCCATCACGTAGTACGCGGTCTGCCCGGCGATCTGGCCGTAGTCGCTGATATCGACGACGTTGGGGTGCTTCACCTTCGAGGCCAGCTGCGCCTCTAACAGGAAGCGCTTGACGACATCGGGCTGGCTGGCGACGTCGGCGCGCAGCATCTTGATCGCCAGCGGCTTGTCGATGATGACGTGCGTCGCCTTGTAGACGACGCCCATCCCGCCGGCGCCAATGCAGCCCTCGATGCGGTAGCGCTGGTCGAGCACGCGGCCGATCAGCGACTCCTCCCAGGTGCTCGGGGCCGGGGCCTCGGGGCGGACGCGCGACAGGCCCCCCGGCGGGAAGAAGGCGCCGCTGTCCGGCCCGCCGTCTGGCACCACCGCCGAGGCCGGCACCTGAAACAGCCCACCCGCGCCCGATGAAACCGACGGTGCCGAGCCGGATGCACCGGATGCACCAGCCGTCCCACCTGAACCAGAGAACATGTCCGAACGGACACCTGCGCGCGGGGCGTCGACCGAGGCGAGCCGTTCACCGGGCGAGCGCGCGCCCGGCGGGACCATCGCCACGACCGTGCGCTTGGACCCCGTGATGACCGGCGGGATGAAGGCGGTGCTCGTGTCGGCCGGATCGGGATCGGGCTTCGCTACGGCGACCGCCGCGGCCGCCGCGTTGGCGGGTCGCGTGGGCAACGGCATCAGGAATCCGTTGGAGGTCATCCCCGGGCTGCCGAGCGGCGGGATCACGAAGTTGCCCGTGCTCGCGCCCGGCCCGGTGGAGGCCGACACTGCGCGCGGCTGCGACGGCATCACGAACATCTCGGAGGACGACACGCTCGCGCGCGGCGGATCCCACGCGCCCAGGACGCTGTGCAGCCCGTGCGCCCCTTGCCCCGGAAGCGCTGCGTTGCCCGACATGCTCGCGGACGCTGACGCTCCCGTCGGCGCGTCGTCGGCGAGGGGGGCCCCATCCATCGGGCAGAAGCCCTGGGCCACGGAGTACACCGTGCCGCACGCTGGGCAGCGCTTCATGACTGCGCCAGCGTAGACGGTGGGCAGTGCGGGGTCAACGCTTGCGCAGGGTGGCCGGGGCCGGTGTACCCTCCACGGCCGATGCAGCCCCCTGCCCCCATCGTGATCGGTCGCACGCTCGAACTGGCCGATGTGCATCGGGTCGCCCGCCACCACCTAACTGCCGTGCTGGCCCCTGCAGCGCGCGACGAGCTGCGCCGGACCCGACAACACCTCGAGGCGGCGCTGGCCCGCGGCGAGGTCATCTACGGCGTGAACACCGGCTTCGGAGCCCTCAGCGAGACTCGTATTGCCGACGATCAGCTCGGCGCTTTGCAACAAAACCTGCTGCGTAGCCACGCGGTGGGCGTCGGACCAGCGTTCTCGGGGGAGATCGTGCGAGCGCTGCTACTTTTGCGCGCCCACACCCTGGCGCTCGGGGCCTCGGCCGCTTCGCCCGAGCTGGCCGAGTTCCTGCTCGCCTTGCTGACCCGCGACGTGCGTCCGGTGGTGCCGTGCCAGGGCAGCGTCGGCGCCAGCGGTGATCTCGCGCCGCTCGCCCACCTCGCGCTCGCCGTGATCGGCGAGGGCGACGCCTGGTTCGAGGGACAGGTCCTCCCGGCCGGCGAGGCGCTCGCTCGGGCCGGCCTGCAGCCGCGCCAGCTCGGCCCCAAGGAGGGCCTGAGCCTGATCAACGGCACGCAGGTGATGACCGCGATCGCGGCGCTGGCCGTCGTCGACGCGGCCGAGCTGTTGACGGCCGCCGACATCCTCGGCGCCCTGAGCCTCGACGCCCTGCTCGGCACGATCGCCGCCGCCGACCCGCGGATCCACGCCGGCAAGCCCCACGCGGGCCAGCTGCGCAGCGCGGAGATCCTGCGCCTGTTGATCGCCGACTCACCGCTCAACGGCTCGCACCGCGACTGCGGCCAGGTCCAGGACGCCTACTCGCTACGTTGCATCCCGCAGGTCCACGGGGCCGTCCGCGGCGCGCTCGCCTATGTCGCGGGCGCCCTGCGCACGGAGGTCAACAGCTTCACCGACAACCCGCTGGTGCTCGCCCGCGACGACGGCGGCTTCGACGTCATCAGCGGCGGCAACTTCCACGGCGCCACCGTGGCGGTCCCGATCGATCACATGACGGCGGCGCTGACGACCCTCGCCACGATCTCCGAGCGTCGCAGCGACCGCATGATGAACCCGCAGAGCTCGCGCGGCCTGCCGGCCTTCCTGGCCGACGATCCCGGCCTCGAGAGCGGCTTCATGATGGCCCACGTCACCGCCTCGGCGCTGACCAGCGAGTGCAAGACCCTGTGCTTCCCGGCCAGCGTCGACACGATCCCAACCTCGGCCGGCAAAGAGGACCACGTCAGCATGGGCCCGATCGCCGCCCGTAAGCTCCGCGCCGTCGTCGACGCCCTCGCCCGCGTCCTGGCGATCGAGGCGATCAGCGCCGCGCGGGCGATCGACCTGCGCAAGATCCCGAGCAGCCCGCGCCTGCAACGCGTCCACGCCTGCATCCGCGTCC